>JBFHKO010000150.1:0-6518 GCA_041595355.1 Aeromonadaceae bacterium | reverse complement strand
GCTGACCGGCTGCAGGTGCTGGCCCTGCTCGTCCAGCAGGCCAATCCAGGCGTAGCGGAAGCCGCCGTGCTCGACGGCAATGCGGCAGACGTTGGCGAACAGCTCGTCGCGGTCGGGGGTGTGCAGTATGGTCTGGTTGGTCTGGGAGAGGCAGTCGTAGAGTGCCTGTTGCCGGCGCAGGGCGCGCTCGCTGCGCTTTTGTGTCCCTATATCCTTGAGCATGGCCACCAGGTACTCGGGGTGGCCGTCGTCGGTCGCCACCGCCCGCAGCGCCAGGCTCACCTCCATGGGGTATCCCTGCTTGTGCAGCAGGCGACTTTCCAGCTGATAGCCCGGGAGATGGCCGTTCAGCAGCCGCTGGTAGCGATGTCGCTCGGCGTCCCTCTCTTCGGGGTGGAACAGGTGCAGCCAGCTCAGGTGGGCGAGCTCCTCCGGCGTATAACCCAGCATGGCGGCCAGCTTGTCGTTGCACTGCAGCCAGCGTCCGCTGAGCGGCTCGATCAGCGCCATGCCGATGAAGGGCAGGGAGTAGAAGTGGTGCAGCAGCTTGTCTTTTTCGGCGGCCTGGGCCAGCAATTCCAGCTGGTGGGCACGTCCCTGCTGGCGCCAGAAGAGCAGCACCACGGCGGTCACCACCAGGATGGCAAAGACACTGACGAGGCTGACCCAGAGGATCAGGCTGCGCAGCGGCGCCAGTATTTCGTCGCTGTCCTGTTTGGCGATCAGTATCCAGTCGGTGCCGGCCACCGGTTGGTAGGCGGCCAGCACGGCCTTGCCCATATAGTCCTGCCCCCGGGTGGTGCCGGCCTGGCGGGGGTTCAGGGCAATGGCGGCCGGCAGCGACGCCGTTGCCAGCATCAATTGATGGCTCAGCGGGCCGTCGCTGGCCTGGGGCATCAGGTTGAGGTAGACCCGCTGCTCCTCTTGTTCCCGCAGCAGCAGTATCTCGCCGCTGGTGCTGGCGTTGGGCCAGGTGCCGATGAAGGGCAGCAGCGTCTGCGCCGGATCGGTGTGCAGTATCAGGGCGCCGATGACGGTTGCGCCGGTCCTGGCGGCGCTGTGCAGGGGCACGATGAAGTTCAGATGCAGCTGCCCCCGGGGATCGGCATAGGGCTCGCTGCGCAGCACGGTCCCCGGGCGAGCCGAACCCAGCAGCGCGCGCACCCGGCTGTCGAGGGGCGGGGCGGGGTGCAGGGCGGCCACCTGGCGCCCCTTGGCATCGACCAGCTCGATGTTGTCGTAGCGATAATGGGCCTGGACGGCCAGCAGGTAATCGCGCAGGGAGGGGGGGAAGTCCGTCGCACGGGTCTGGATGGCGAGGGCGGCCTGTTCGCGCACCAGGGCGTTGCGCATCATGATGCGGCTGCTGCCGTGACGATTTCGCAGCCACTCCTCCACCTGCTCGCTCTTGAAGGCGGCGATGGCGGTCAGGTTTTTCTGGCTTTCGCTCTCCAGCTGGGGTTTGTGCAGCTGCACTATGCCAAAGCTCAGCAGCGGCAGGCTCAGCGCCACGCCCAGCAGCAGCAGCATCAGTCGGGTACCCGACTTGCCTATCGCGGGCCGTCGGCCGTCATCACTCCCCGGGCGGAGGGAGGTGCGTAGCAGCAGGAACAGCAGCAGGCTGCTGGCGAGCACGAACAGGCCGCCCTTGAGGGTGGAGAGGGTGAGCATTTGCTCCGTGGTCAGCGGCAGCACCCCCAGCAGCCGATCGGAGAGCCCAATCCAGAGGCCGGCGAACAGCCCGTACAGGAGCGCCACGCCGAGGGGCGTCGGGGCCCGGTTTCGGAAAAGGGTGACGCGGGCCAGTACCCATTTCAGTGCTGCCAACGCTGTGCACTCCATCCAGTTAAGGAATTGTTATTGCCGATCCGAAAGCTTACGTCAGCAGCGGTGGCAATCCAAGCGCCGCCGCGGGCCGCGGATCGCCCTGTGGCGCCGATCACGTCTTGCTGGCCGGCCCCCATCTCAGGCGGGCAGCGGCTGCCCCTGGGCCAGCAGGTCGCTGAAGGCGTTGGCCGGCAGGGGCTTGCTTTTCAGGTAACCCTGATAGCCGTCGCAGCCGCGATCCTGAAGGAAGGCCAGCTGGGACTCGGTCTCCACCCCCTCGGCCATCACCTTGAGGCGCAGGCTGTGGGCCATGGCGACGATGGCGGCGGCAATCTCCATGTCGTCGCGGCTGTGGGGAATGTCATCCACGAAGCGCTTGTCGATCTTGAGCACATCCAGCGGGAAGCGCTTCAGGTAGGCCAGCGAGGAGTAGCCGGTGCCGAAGTCGTCGATGGCCACCCGCACGCCCTGCTCGCGCAACCGCTCCAGGGTGGCGACGGTCTCTTCCGGCGATTCGATCAGGGCGCTTTCGGTGAGCTCCAGCTCCAGCAGCCGGGCCGGGTAGCCGGTCTCGGCCAGTATGGCCGCCACCGTGGCGGCGATATCGCCATGGCGCAGCTGCCGGGAAGAGAGATTGACCGCCAGGGTGAGGGGAGCCAGGCCGGCGTCGAGCCAGCGGCGGCCCTGCCGGCAGGCCTCATTGAGGACCCATTCGCCGATGGGGTTGATGAGGCCGCTCTCTTCGGCGATGGGAATGAAGCGATCCGGCGGCACCATGCCCCGTTCCGGGTGGTGCCAGCGCAGCAGTGCCTCGGCTCCCACCAGTCGGCCGCTGGCGATGTCCATCTGGGGCTGGTAGTGAAGGCTGAACTGCTGCTGCTCCAGGGCCTGGCGCAGATCGGCCTCCAGGGCCAGCCGCTCCTGGGCGCCGCGGGTCATCTCGTTGCAGAAGCAGCGGAAACGTCCCTTGCCGTCGGCCTTGGCGCGGTACATGGCGGTGTCGGCCTGCTGCAGCAGCGTGTCGGGGCGGCTGCCATGCTCAGGGTAGAGGCTGATGCCGACGCTGGCGCCGATCACCACCACCCGGCCATTGGGCAGCTGCAGCGGTTGCTGCAGGCGCTCGATGATGGCCGTGGCCAGGCGCTCGGCATCGGCCAGGCTCGGGTTGCCCTCCTGCACCAGGGTGAATTCGTCGCCCCCCAGCCGGCTCAGGGTGCACTGCGCCGGCAGCCGTTCGGCGATCCGTTCACCCACCTGCTGCAGCACCCGGTCGCCCACGGCGTGGCCGAAGCTGTCGTTGATATCCTTGAAGCGGTCCAGATCCAGGATCAGCAGCGCCACCCGCTGTTGGTGTTGCCGCGCCTGCGCCAGCGCCTGCTCCAGGCGTTCGTTGAGCAGCGAGCGGTTGGGCAGCTGGGTCAGGGGATCATGCTTGGCCAGGTATTCCAGCTTGGCTTCGGTGGCCTTGATCTTGGAGATGTCGGAGTAGACGCACACATAGTGCAGCACCCGGCCGGCGGCGTCGCGGATGGTGCTGATGCTGAGCAGCTGGGGCAGCAGCTCGCCGCTGCGGCAGCGATTCCAGATCTCGCCGCGCCAGTGGCCGTCCTGCGCCAGGCTGTCGTTCAGTTGCTGGTAGAAGGCGGCATCCTGGCGTCCGGAGTTGAACAGCGCCGGCGTCTGACCCAGCACCTCTTCGTCGCTGTAGCCCAGGTGGTCGCTGAAGGCCTGGTTGACCATCAGGATGCGCTGTTCGGCATCGGTGACCATGATGCCCTCATGGGTGTTTTCAAACACGGCCGCCGCCTGACTCAGGCGCACCTCGTTGTCGTGCATGGAGGTGATGTCGGTCAGGGTGCCGACGTAGCCGATGACCCGCCCCTGCTCATCCCGCTCGGGGTTGGCCAGCCCCATCACCCAGATGAGGGTGCCATCGGCATGCTGGAAGCGGAACTCCTGACGGAAGGTGGCCCCGGCCTGCACCGCCCTGGGCCAGGATTCGGCAATCAGGGGGCGGTCATCCTCGTGGATGCTGTGCAGCCAGCAGGCATGGGCATCGGCCGCGCTGCCCAGACCCGCCATTTCGGCGCCGCGGGCATTGATGTAACGGCAGTGGCCTTCGTGGTCGGCGCGAAAGATGCCCACCGGCGACACCGTGGCCAGGGCCTGGAACAGGGCCTGGCTCTCCTGCAACGCCGCGGCAACCCGCAGCCGCTCGCTCTCCCGGGCCAGGTTATCCAGGGCAAAGGAGACATCCATGGCCATCTCGTCCAGGGTATCCAGCACATCGGAGGTGAAGAAGGCGGCCTTGTCGGAGTAGAGGTTGAGGGTGCCGACCACCTGCCCCTGCTGGCGGATGGGGAAGGCCCCCCAGGCGCGGATACCGGCGGCCAGCGCCACCGGTTGCCAGGCGGTACGCACGCTTTCCTGCTGCAGATCGTTGCAGATCTGGTGCCGGGCCAGCGCCTGCTGGGGATCGGCGGGCAGGCGGCCGGGGTAGAGGGCCAGGTAACCGGCATCATCGCCGAAGCGCTCCACCGGCTCGAGCCGGTGCTGGCCTTCGTCGAACAGCCCGATCCAGGCGAAGCGGAAGCCGCCGTGCTGCACGGCGATGCGACAGACATTGGCAAACAGGGTGTCGCGATCCGTGGTCCAGACGATGGTCTGATTGGTGTGGGAGAGGGTGTTGTAGAGGGCCTGCTGGCGGCGCAGGGCCTCTTCGGTGCGTTTGCGCTCGGAGATATCCTCGATCATGGCCACCAGGAACTTCACCCGTCCGTCGGCATGCCGCTGGGCCCGCAGATCCACGGTCACGAAGCGCTCCTGGCCATCCTTGTGCAGGAAGCGCTTGTCCAGGCGATAGCCATCGGTTTCGCCCTTCAGCACCTGGGCGTAGAGCGCCAGGTTGGCCGGCCGATCCTGGGGATGGGTGAGCTCGTCCCAGCTCATCTGCCGCAGCTCGTCCCGGGAATAGCCCAGCAGGGTACAGAGGCGATCGTTGAACTTCAGCCAGCGCCGGCTCTCGGGGGCACTGATGGCCATGGCGATGAAGCCCTGTTCATAGAAGTGGCGCAGTGGCAGCTCGTCCAGCGCGCTGTCGCTGTGGCGACGGCGCAGCCAGGCCCGCAGCAGGGGAAGACCGAACAGGCCGCCCAGGCTGAGCAGGCCGATCCAGGCGCTCTGCTCGAGCAGGGCGAGCGGCAGGCTCAGGTGCGGCAGGTTGCCCAGCAGCGGGCTGAGGGCGCGTTCGGAGAGGCCCAGCCACAGCAGGGTGATGGCGCCATAGAGCACCAGCATCCATTTCAGGGAGAGGCGTGCGCCGGGGTGGGTGGGTTTCTTGACGTCCATGTGGATGGCCACTTCCATGCGGGGTAGATGCCCGATGATAACCCGCAGCCGATTTTTTTGTGAAGTTCCGTGATGGCGTTGGAACGAAGCGCGCGTTTTCGCGCACATTTGGCCGTATATCGTGCAAGATCGTGCATTTTAGGCCTCGTATGAGAAATGGTTGCATTTCCATTCGAGACGTGTGGGTGCGCCATGGGCCCGGGGGTTGCGCCCGGGCCGGGTTGTCAGAATTCGTTCTGCAGGGCCTTGTAGCCGCGCACCAGGTCGATGTTGGTGTGGGCCACGTCTTCGGAAAACTCCGAGGCCTCGACACTGACCCGCGGTATCTGGCTCAGATCGCTCTGGGGGCCGATGCGGGTGGTGGAGGGCACATAGAACTGCGGCGGCAGCTCGCAGCCGTCTACCACCGCATTGTGGCGCACCACGCAGCCATCGCCGATGCGGCAGTTGAACAGCACGCTGTTGAAGCCGAGGAATACCCGGTCTCCCACCTGGCAGGGGCCGTGGACGATGGCGCGGTGGGCGATGGAGCTGAACTCGCCGATGGTCACGGCGGCGCCGGACTTGGAGTGGATCACCACGCCATCCTGAATGTTGGAGTTGGCGCCGATGACGATGGGCGCCATTTCGCCCTGATCGTCGACCTCGTCGGCGCGGATCACCACATAGGGGCCGACGAAGACGTTTTCCTTGATGATCACCTTGCCGCAGATGATGGCGGTGTTGTCCACGTAGGCGGACTCGTGGATGACGGGCAGGTGCCCGGAGGGGTTCTTGCGGATCATGGCGGTTCCTTGCTGGGGCATCCCGACCATCGGGATGCGCATGGGGGCGGGGGGGGACGCGCATCGGCGCTGAGGATCCGACCCACGCCGGCGAGGCTCAGCTTACTCCGGGAGGGAGGCTATCGGCACCCGGATTCGTCTGTTTCCAGATGGGCGGCGAGCAGCGCCCGGATGTGCGCCTCCGGGATGTCGCGCACGATGAATACCAAACGGCTCTCTCTGATGCCCTCGGGCCACTCGGGCAGGCTGGTGATGGGGTAGATCTGGCCATGGACGCAATGCACCACCAGCGGGGTGGCCTGCTCCTGCACCTGCAGCAGCCCCTTGACGCGCAGCAGGTTGTCGCCATGACGTTCCTGGAGGGCGTGCAGGGCGGCAAACAGGCGGGCGCGGGGCAGGGGGCGCGGCAGGCGCAGGCAGAGGGCGTGAATGCCGGCATGGGGCGCTGGCGAGCCGGGGGCCGCCGGGCTCAGCCCCGGGCGGGCCGGTGCGCCGCGCAGCCAGCGCAGCACCCGGCTCTGCCGGGGCGGGTGGCCGCTGCCGAAGGGGCCCATCTGC
>JBFHKO010000149.1:0-6545 GCA_041595355.1 Aeromonadaceae bacterium | reverse complement strand
TTCTTCAATCCGGGCGACGGCGAAGGCATCCGCCCCCGTCAGCACCGCGGCGACGGGGCCGGCGCCGTGGCCATAGGCATTGGCCTTGACCACGGCAATCAAGCGGCTGTGGGGGGCGCGTTGTCTGAGCTGGGCCAGATTGTGTCGCAGGGCGTGCAGATCCAGCTCTGCCTGTGCGGTAAGCATGATAGATCCTTGTGTCTCTGGGGTTAGGGGTGACCCGGGGAAAACGCCTGTGTCGCCGGGGGATGGCGACACAGGCGGGTCAGGGAAACGACGGTGTCAGTCAGCAACCTGCGGCGCCAGGTCCGCGGCCTCCTCGGCGCTGAAGTACTCCTGGGTCAGCTTGAAGACCACCGGGCTCAGCACCAGCAGGGCGATGAGGTTGGGAATGGCCATGAGGGCGTTCAGGGTGTCGGCCACCAGCCAGACGAAGTCCAGGCTCATCACGGCACCCACCGGCACGGCCAGCACCCACAGCAGACGATAGGGGGTTATGGCCTTGACGCCGAACAGGTAGCTGATGCAGCGCTCGCCATACAGGGCCCAGCCGATGATGGTGGTGAAGGCAAACAGCGCCAGCGAGATGGCCACCAGGTAGTTGCCCCAGGTGGGCAGGGTGCTGCCGAAGGCCAGGGAGGTGAGTTCGGCACCGCTGCTGCCGCTGGTCCACATGCCGGAGGTGATGATCACCAGGCCGGTCATGGTGCACACCAGCAGGGTATCGATGAAGGTGCCGAGCATGGCCACCATGCCGAGCTGCACCGGATCCTTGCCCTGGGCGCCGGCGTAGGCGATGGGGGCCGAACCGAGACCGGCTTCGTTTGAGAAGACACCACGGGCGACACCAAAGTGGATGGCTGCCCAGACGCTGGCGCCGGCGAAGCCCCCCTCGGCTGCAGTCGGGGTGAAGGCGTGGGTGAAGATCAATTCAAAGGCCGCGCCCAGTTGATCGGCATTGATGGCCAGCACCAGCAGGCTGCCGAGCATGTAGGCGATGGCCATGAAGGGGATCAGGGCGCCGGTGAATTTGCCGATGCGCTTGATGCCGCCGATGATCACCAGGCCCACGATCAGCATGGTCACCAGGCCGACCACCATTTCAGAGAGACCAAAGTTGCTCTTGAGTACCTGGGAAATGGAGTTGGACTGCACCATGTTGCCGATGCCAAAACCGGCCAGGGCGCCGAGCAGGGCAAACAGCGATCCCAGCCAGGCCCACTTCTTGCCCATGCCATTCTTGATGTAGTACATGGGGCCACCCACATAGTTGCCATGGGCGTCCACTTCCCGGTATTTCACCGCCAGCACGCATTCGGCGTACTTGGTGGCCATGCCCACCAGGGCGGTGATCCACATCCAGAACAGGGCGCCCGGACCGCCGATGAAGACGGCGCTGGCCACCCCGGCAATGTTACCCGTGCCCACAGTGGCGGCCAGGGTGGTCATCAGTGCCTGGTAGGGGGGGATGTCCCCTTGCTCGCTGGAGCTGCGGCCCTTCCACAGCAGGGCGAAGCCGGTGCCGATCTTCAGGATCGGCATCAGCCGCAATCCCAGGCTCAGGACAATACCCACACCGAGAATGAGGGTCAGCATGGGCACGCCCCAGACGATGCCGTTCAGTTCACCCACTAATGCTTTCAATGTCTCCATGACATTATCTCCTTAATAAGCGTCAGAATATAAATTGAAACCGGATGCCGCGCGCGTTGTCACACGGCGTTGGAATACGAAAAGCAACATTCAGGCCAGCCATGGTAGTCAAGATGCCTGTTATCTTGCCTTGACCTCGGCATGCGCAGTGACGAGACCCGTTTGCAGTTATGGCGCAATGCTCTGCATTCCATTTTCAGGGCGACTGATTATTCCATCGTCAGTGGCGGCGCCTGTTGGCGGGCGCTGCGGCCTTGCCGGTGCGCTGCCAGGCCATTCATGAGGCCGAATGGCTGCGGTCGCCACCGGTTTGCACCAACTTGTCACGCGCGGCTTGGCTTGGCCGTCAATGGATGGCGATTTTGATGTTTTGAAGCCGACAATTGTTGGTTTGGCAACAAGGGTGGCTGTCTCCATCTGGCCTCTTCCCGCGCCGGGGCGGCCATGGCCGGAAGTCGGTACTCGATGTGGGTTGGTCGTATCTTATATCGAAACATGTGCTTTTTGCAGGATAAAACACCTATCTTTTTGAGCGGTTTTTTATCCCGTATGCCCTCCCGTTTTTGGCGATAAACACAAGATAGCCAACCGGCCACCCTGATGGCTGCACGGTCAGCACTGCGTAGATATGACTGCCATTGTGACTATTTGTGGGTAGCCTGGCTGTCTCTTCAGGTGAATGGCACGATATCTGCTTTATATCGACTTGTAGCGTGACATTAATAACCTTGCTGGGCTGGCGCGGAAGGAACCTCCTCTTCTTGAGCCTTACAGGCGCGCAGCCCCTGACATGACGAAAAGTATGAGGATGAGTCGAAATGGAAATTATCAAACCCTACCTGCTGTTTCTCGGTGACGCCCATGATCCCCTGGCCGCCAAGGTGGCCCTGGGCATCAAGCAGTGGCGGCCCGACTACTGTGTCGGTCAGTACCGCATGGCCGGTTGCGAGGCCGATTGCGGCCTGCCGGACATGGATATTGCCGCCGCCTGGGCAGCCGGGGCGCGCACCCTGGTCATTGGCGTTGCCAACCGGGGCGGGGTGATCGCCGAGAGCTGGATAGCGGTGCTGAAGGCGGCGCTGGAGTGCGGCATGGATCTGGCCGCCGGCCTGCACAATCGCCTCAACGATGTGCCGGAGCTCAAGGAGACGGCCGAGCGGCTGGGACGGAAGATGTTTGACGTACGCCACCCCAGCCAGAGCTTCCCGGTGGCCAGCGGTCGCAAGCGCAGCGGCAAGCGGCTGCTGCCGGTGGGCACCGACTGCTCGTGCGGCAAGATGTACACCGCGCTGGCGCTGGAGAAGGCGATGCTGGAGCGCGGCATGCAGGCCAGCTTCCGGGCCACCGGCCAGACCGGCATCCTCATCAGTGGCGCCGGCGTGAGCGTGGACTGCGTGGTCTCCGACTTCATCTCCGGGGCCGTGGAGGTGCTGAGCCCGGATAACGACGCCGGGCACTGGGATCTCATCGAGGGCCAGGGCTCGCTGTTCCACCCCTCCTTCGCCGGTGTCACCATGGGCCTCATCCACGGCGCCCAGCCCGATGCCATGGTGCTCTGCCACGAGCCGACCCGCACCCACATGCGCGGCCTGCCCGAGTACCCGGTGCCGGATCTGCAGGCCTGCATGGATGCCTGCCTGGCGGCGGCCCGGCTGACCAATCCTGCGGCGCGCTTTGTCGGCATCGCCGTCAACACCTCCAAGCTGGAGGCTGACGAGGCGCTGCGGCTGCTGGATCAGATCGAGAGCCGCTTCGGCCTGCCGGCGGTGGATCCGGTGCGCCACGGCGTCGACCGCATCGTGGATCAGCTGTAAGCCTCACAGGAGCCTCAAGCATGATAGTGCGTACCTTTAGCGAGCGTTGGCCCATCCGCGGTACCTTCGCCATCTCCCGCGGCAGCCGCACCCATGCCGAGGTGGTGGTGGTCGAGCTGGAGCAGGGCGGGCATGTCGGGCGCGGCGAGTGCGTGCCCTATGGCCGCTACGGCGAGTCGGTCGCCGGGGTCCTGGCCGAGATAGCGGCCCTGATCCCGGATCTGGAGGCGGGGCTGACCCGCGAGGCGTTGCAGTCCCGGCTGCCGGCGGGCGCGGCCCGCAATGCCATCGATTGCGCCTTCTGGGATCTGGCCTGCAAGCAGGCCGGGCAGCGGATATGGCAGTTGCTGGATCTGCCGGCGCCGGACCCGCAGCTGAGCGCCTATACCCTGTCGCTCGACAGCCCGGAAGCGATGGAGGCGGCCGCCCGGCAGCAGGCCAGCCGCCCGCTGCTCAAGCTCAAGCTGGCCGGGGCCGGGGATCTGGAACGCGTTGCTGCCGTGCGCCGGGGAGCGCCCGACGCCCGTATCATAGTGGATGCCAACGAGGGCTGGGACGAGGCGCTCTACCTGGCGCTGGTGCCCGAACTGGTGACGCTCGGGGTGGAGATGATAGAGCAGCCGCTGCCGGCGGGCGCAGATGAAGCCCTTTCGCGACTGCCGCGCCCGATCCCGGTCTGCGCCGACGAGTCCTGCCATGATCGGCAGAGCCTGCCGGCCCTGCTTGGCCGCTATGACATGATCAACATCAAGACCGACAAGAGCGGCGGCCTGACCGAGGCCCTGGCGCTGAAGGCGGCAGCCGAGGCGGCCGGCCTGGAGGTGATGGTCGGCTGCATGCTGGCCACCTCGCTGGCCATGGCGCCGGCCTTCGTGGTGGCGCAGGGCGCCCGGGTGGTGGATCTGGATGGCCCCCTGCTGCTGGCCGAAGATCGGCAGCCGGGATTCGATTTCGCAGGTGACCGGATGCAGCCTTGCCAGGCCGCGCTCTGGGGCTGACAGGAGGCCGGCACGCCGGCCGCAACAGACAAACCAAGAGGTAACAAAGGATGGAACGCATCGTTTATCTGAACGGCGACTACATCAAGGAGAGCGAGGCCAAGGTCTCTATTTTCGATCGCGGCTTTCTGTTTGCCGATGCCGTCTATGAAGTGACGGCCGTGCTGGAGGGCAAGCTGGTGGACAACGCCGGTCACCTGGCGCGGCTGCAACGCTCCTGCCTGGAGCTCGGGCTGCAGCTGCCGGTAAACGCCGAGGCGCTGACCGCCATCCAGCAGCGGCTGGTGAAGGAGAACGGGCTGCAGGAGGGGGGCGTCTATCTGCAGCTGAGCCGCGGCTCGGTCGGCGATCGCGATTTCGGCTACCCGGTGGACACCCAGCCCACCCTGGTGCTCTTCACCCAGGCCCGCTCCCTGCTGGCGGCGCCCCAGGCCCGCAGCGGCATCAAGGTCATCACCCTGCCGGATATCCGCTGGCAGCGGCGTGACATCAAGACGGTCGGGCTGCTGGCCGCCTGCATGGCCAAGGAGCTGGCCCACCATCAGGGAGCCGACGATGCCTGGCTGGTGGAGGAGGGCTTCGTCACCGAGGGCAGCTCCAGCAACGCCTACATAGTGCAGCAGGACGGCACCCTGGTGACCCGCCCGCTCAGCAACCAGATACTGCACGGCATCACCCGCCAGGCGCTGCTGAAACTGGCCGACGAGGGCGGCATCCGGGTCGAAGAGCGCCCCTTCAGCGTGGAGGAGGCCCGGGCGGCCAGGGAGGCCTTCATCAGCTCCGCTACCACCTTTGTCTGGCCGGTGGTGAGCATCGACGGCCAGATCATCGGCGACGGCCGCCCCGGCCCCGTGGCCGAGCGCCTGCGCGCGCTCTATGTGGAGCTGGCCCGGGCCCACTCCGCCTGACGCCAATCAACGGGGGCGCAAGGCCCCCGTGATGCGGGGGAGGGCAGCGCCGGCGACGCCTGCGCCTCCTCTTCATCAACGCGTTCCGACCTTCGGCCCGGGCGATGCCCGGGCCTGCCGTTTACTCCCCGCCCTCTTATTCCTCTCATTGTTCTCATATGAACCATGATCCTGGTCAAGGCTTGCCGCTCACTTTTTCCCGATTTCAAGCGTCGTGGCTAACACGTTCGCAAGCTCCCAGTGAAGTAAGCATGGGAGGCAAAAGGCAATACGTGATAATCATTGTTCTCACTTTTCTATTTACCAAGGATGTTGCCGAAAATATTCATCAAAATGATCAATTAATGCCCTGACAGAAGGAGCAAGATGCTTTCTAGATGAGTACAACACATAAATTTTTAAATCGTTCGGTTTCCAGTCCGGTAGTACTGCACTTAGCGCCCCCTCATTGATATAACGATTTGCCAAATAACAGGGTTGCATAGAAATTCCTGCATCCAAAATGGCAGCGTGTAGCAGTGTTGTTGCTTCATTAGCTGTTAAACGACATTGAATATTAACCGATTCAAATTGATCTTGTTTCGATAAGTGCCAGATGTTTCGTTCGAAATTATTATAACCAAGGCAATCATGCTCGGTTAAATCGCTAGGTTGTTTTATGGCAGGTTTTCCCTGCAAATAGTTAGGCGAGGCCACTAATACAGAATCACAGGTGGCAATCGGTTTACCAATAAGTGTCGGATCTGGTTCCGAAGCAATCCGGACCGCCAAATCAACTCGTTGTTCAACGAGGTCGGCAACCGAATCCTGTACATTAATATCGACATTGACCTTCGGGTAACGCGACATAAACACAGTGACTGCGGGAATCAATTGTGAAAAACCAAACGACATACTGGTCGCAATGCGTATGCTGCCGGACAGCTCTTCACCCTTTGCCACCAAAGCACCTATATGTGCAGCTTGCGCAAGCCATACCTCAACATCACTCAAACAGCTTTCTCCCGCTGTGGTCAGGGATATTTTTCGCGTGGTACGGTGCAGTAGTCGTACATGTAGCCAATTTTCCATCGCTTCGATATGACGCGTTACCATTGCCCGGGACATGTTCAACCTCTCAGCAGTAGCGGTAAAGCTGCGCGAATAAGCAACGTCAATAAAGACCTTGGCAG
>JBFHKO010000148.1:0-6566 GCA_041595355.1 Aeromonadaceae bacterium | reverse complement strand
TGCTGTTCGGTGACAACATCAACGAACGGCTGCCGCCGGCCAGCCTGACCAAGATGATGACCTCCTATGTCATCGGCCAGGAGCTGAAGGCCGGCAACATCAAGCCCGAGGACATGGTCACCATCAGCCGCAACGCCTGGGCCAAGAACTACTCCGACTCCTCCAAGATGTTCATCGAGGTGGGCAAGCAGGTCAGCGTCGACAACCTGAACAAGGGCATCATCATCCAGTCCGGCAACGATGCCTGCATCGCCATGGCCGAACACATCGCCGGCTCCGAGGACTCCTTTGCCAGCCTGATGAACGGCTGGGCCAAGAAGCTCGGCATGAACGACAGCCACTTCGTCAATGCCCATGGCCTGCACGCCGCGGATCACTACTCCAGCGCCTATGACATGGCGCTGCTGGGCCAGTCGCTGATCCGCGATCTGCCGCAGGAGTACGCCATCTACGCGCAGAAGGAGTTCACCTTCAACGGCATCACCCAGCACAACCGCAACCGGCTGCTGTGGGACAAGACCCTGGTGGTGGACGGCATCAAGACCGGCCACGTCAGCGAAGTGGGCTACAACCTGGTCGCCTCGGCCACCGGTGCCGACAACATGCGCCTCATCTCGGTGGTCATCGGCTCCTCCAGCGAGCGGGTGCGCGCCGAAGAGAGCAAGAAGCTGCTCACCTACGGCTTTCGCTTCTACCAGAACGTCACCCCCTACCAGAAGGGTGCCGAACTGGTCAGCCAGCGCATCTGGATGGGTGACAAGAGCGAGATCAAGCTGGGCACCGACCGCGACATCAACGTCATAGTGCCCCGTGGCCAGGCCGGCAAGCTGAAGGCCGACTTCCAGCTCACCAGCGCCCTGGATGCGCCCATCAAGCAGGGCGAGGTGGTCGGTACCATCTACCTGAAGCTGGATGACAAGGATCTGGCCCAGTATCCGCTGGTGGCCCTGGAAGAGGTGAACGAGGGCAGCCTGTTCAGCCGCTTGTGGGACTACCTGGTACTGCTGTTCCAGCGCCTGTGGGGCTGATCAGCTGATCCGGCTCCCGAACAGGCCCTGCATGTCAGGGCCTGTTCGTCTGTTTATTGAGCACCCATTCCGGTGTACCCTGTGCGTCCCCCCAGGCCCTGGGGGCGCGTTCCACAAGAGAGAGACCTATGGCCCTGAACACCAAATTCGATGAACTCCTGGACTTTCCCTGCCAGTTTCCCTTCAAGGTACTGGGCGTGGCCGATCCGGCCCTGACCGATCAGGTCATGGCCGTGCTGCAGCAGCATGCCCCCGGCGACTACCGCCCACAGCTCAAAGCCAGCGCCAAGGGCAACTTCGTCTCCGTGACCGTCACCGTGACCGCAAAAAGCAAGGCCCATCTGGAAGCCATGTACGAGGCCCTGGGCCGCATCGAGCTGGTGCGCATGGTGCTCTGATGCGGCGCCCTGCGCTGGCATTCCGCCTTCTGCTGCGTATAATGTCTGCTCAGTATTAACCTGGGGGAAACAAATTTGCAGCAATCCCGTCTCATCGTGCGGCATCTCGGCCGGCAGCCCTATGCCGAGGTCTGGCAAGCCATGCAGACCTTCACCGACAGCCGCGGCGCCGAGACCCCGGATGAGATCTGGCTGCTGGAACACGATCCCGTCTATACCCAGGGCCAGGCCGGCAAGCCGGAGCACCTGCTGCTGCGGACCGACATCCCCGTGGTGCAATCGGATCGCGGCGGCCAGATCACCTACCATGGCCCCGGCCAGCTCATCGCCTACCTGCTGCTGGATCTTCGCCGCAAGGAACTGGGCGTGCGCGAGCTGGTCACCGCCCTGGAGCAGGCAGTGATCCGCCTGCTGGCCCGCCACGGCATAGCCGCCGCCGCCAGGGCCGACGCCCCCGGCGTCTACGTCGAGGGCGCCAAGATTGCCTCCCTCGGCCTTCGCATCCGCCGTGGCTGCTCCTTTCACGGCCTGGCGCTGAATGTGGACATGGATCTCTCCCCCTTCCTGCATATCAACCCCTGTGGCTACGCCGGTCTGAGCATGACCCAGTGCCGCACCCTGGGTGGCCCCCGGAGCGTCGATGATGCCGCCCGCGGCCTGCTGGCCGAACTGGCCCCCCTGATTGACTGTCCCCAGTGGACCGACTACCCCGAGAGCTGACCGATGAGCAAACCCGTACGCATGGAACCCGGTGTCAAACTGCGCGACGCCGACAAGATGGCCCTGATCCCGGTGAAGTTCATGCCGGATGCCGACGAGCCGCTGCTGCGCAAGCCGGACTGGATGCGCATCCGCCTGCCCGCCAACAGCGACAAGATCCAGGCCGTCAAGAACATCATGCGCAAGAACAACCTGCACTCGGTCTGCGAGGAAGCGGCCTGCCCCAACCTGGCGGAGTGCTTCAACCACGGCACGGCCACCTTCATGATCCTGGGCGCCATCTGTACCCGCCGCTGCCCCTTCTGCGACGTGGCCCACGGCCGTCCGCTGGCACCGGATGCCGAGGAGCCGCGCAAGCTGGCCAAGACCATCGCCGAGATGGCGCTCAAGTATGTGGTCATCACCTCGGTGGACAGAGACGACCTGCGTGACGGCGGTGCCCAGCACTTTGCCGACTGCATCAGTGCCATCCGCGAGGAGTCGCCCAACACCCGCATCGAGACCCTGACGCCGGACTTTCGTGGCCGCATGGACACGGCGCTGGACATCCTCAGGGGCAACCCGCCGGATGTGTTCAACCACAACCTGGAAACCGCGCCGCGCCTCTACCGCATGGCCCGCCCCGGCGCCGATTACCACTGGTCGCTGGAGCTGCTGCGCCGCATGGGCGAGCAGCACCCCGAGGTGCCGACCAAGTCCGGCCTGATGATGGGCCTCGGCGAAACCAACGAGGAAATCGTGCAGGTACTCAAGGATCTGCGCGCCCACGGCGTCAGCATGCTGACCCTGGGCCAGTACCTGCAACCCAGCCGTCACCACCTGCCGGTCAAACGCTATGTGCCGCCCCACGAGTTCGACGAGCTGAAGGCCATCGCCCTGGATCTGGGCTTCACCCATGCCGCCTGCGGCCCCTTCGTGCGCTCCTCCTACCATGCCGACCTCCAGGCCCAGGGCCAGGAAGTCAAATAGGACGCCCCGGCGCCCGGCAACGCGGCGGCCATCGTTCACATGCCAGCAACAACGGCATGCCGGACGATGGCCGCCGCTGTTTTGGCCGGCAAGCGGGCATGGCCCCGGGTTTCAGGCGGTACATAAAACCGGAGCCGCCTCCCATCCCGTGCAGTTCGGCCGAGCCGGCCCTTGACACTACAAGTCGTGTGGATTTATGGTCTAGGCGTTACCCGGCACTACCCAACAGGTTGAAACCATGACTTCCTTCTCCTCCGTGCTACTGAACGTCGTCGTCCGCCCCCTGGTGGTGGTGGTCGTGCGCCCGTTCGCACCCTAGGGGAAGGAGACCAGCATCCACAAACCCCCGTCCGGTGCGAATCGACGGGGGTTTGCTCTTTCAGGCCCCCACCGAATCCACCGGGACGATCGCACAGGAGATCGAACCCATGATCACATGCACGGGAGCCGAACTGACCATCGCCCTGCTGGAACGCCAGGGCATCACCCAGATCGCCGGTATTCCCGGTGGTTCCAATCTGCCGCTCTATGATGCCCTGAGCCGCAGCACCATCCGCCATATCCTCGCCCGCCACGAGCAGGGCGCCGGTTTCATGGCCCAGGGCATGGCCCGCACCACCGGCAAACCCGCCGTCTGTTTTGCCACCTCGGGGCCGGGAGCGACCAATGTGCTGACCGCGCTGGCCGACGCCAAGCTCGATTCCATTCCGGTGGTCTGCATCACCGGCCAGGTGCCGCTGCCGCTCATCGGCTCCGATGCCTTTCAAGAGGTGGACATCTACGGCATGAGCCTGCCGGCCACCAAGCACAACTTCCTGGTCCGCTGCATCGACGATCTGCTGGAGGTGATACCGGCAGCCTTCCGCATCGCCGCCTCGGGACGTCCCGGGCCGGTGCTGGTCGACATTCCCAAGGACATACAACAGGCAAAGATAAGCTTCCCGCAGTGGCCGGAGATTGGCTGTGCCGAGCGGCCCCAGGGCGCACCGATGCAGGCCATCGATGACGCCGTGGCCGCCATCCGGGCCGCCGAGCGGCCGGTGCTCTACCTGGGTGGCGGCGTCATCCATGCCGGCGGCGCCGAGCTGGCCCGCGCCTTCGCCGAACGCTGCGATCTGCCGACGGTGATGACCCTGATGGCCCTCGGCACCCTGGCCCACGAGCATCCCCTCTCCCTCGGCATGCTCGGCATGCACGGCGCCTGCGCCACCAACCGGGCCCTGCAACGCAGCGACCTGCTCATCGTGGTCGGGGCCCGCTTCGATGACCGGGCCACCGGCAAGCTGGCGGAGTTCTGCCCCGAGGCCCGGGTCGTCCACCTCGATATCGACGCCAGCGAGCTGAACAAACTGCGGCGCGCCGAATGTCCCCTGGTCGGCGATCTGGTGCCGACCCTGGACGCCTTGCTGGAACGGCTGGAGTCACACGCCCGTCCAGCCTGGTGGGACGAGATCCGAACCCTGCAGCAGGCCCACCCCGCTCCCATCCGGGGGGCGAATATCGCCCAGCCTCAGGATCTCATCCACACCGTTGGCCGACTGCTCGGTCCCGACGCCATCGTCGCCACCGATGTGGGCCAGCATCAGATGTGGACCGCCCAGACCTACCCCTTCAGCCGTCCGCGTCAGTGGCTGACCTCAGGCGGCCTCGGCACCATGGGCTTCGGCCTGCCGGCCGCCATAGGCGCGGCGCTGGCCGAGCCCGAGCGCACCGTGGTCTGTTTCAGCGGCGACGGCAGCATTCTCATGAACCTGCAGGAGCTGGCCACCGCCGCCGAGCACCACCTCAACATCAAGCTGGTGCTGCTCAACAACAACGCCCTGGGGCTGGTGCGCCAGCAGCAGGATCTCTTCTATGGCGGCAACCGTTTCGCCTCGGACTTGAGTTTCAGCCCCGATTTCTGCGCCATCGCCCGGGGGTTCGGCTGGCCGGCACTCGATCTGGCCGACACCGGTCACGATGTCGACCAGCTGGCAGCGGCCCTGCGCGCGCCCGGCCCCCAATTCATCCATGCCCCCATCGATGGCAGCGCCCGAGTCTACCCCATGGTGCCGCCCGGCGGCGCCAATCACCAGATGCTGACAGGAGAACACCATGACCACTGATACCCTTCAGACCCAGCAGGCGGTGCTGGAGCTCATCGTCAACAATCACCCCGGGGTGATGTCCCATGTGTGCGGACTCTTCTCCCGCCGCGCCTTCAACGTGGACGGCATCCTCTGCCTGCCGCTCGGCAACGGCCAGACCAGCCGCATCTGGCTGCGGGTGCAGGAGGGGGAGCGGCTGGACCAGGTCGAGAGCCAGCTGCACAAGCTGCATGACGTGCACCAGGTGCGCCGCCACCCGCCCGAGCACGCCGTGTTCAGCCACCTGGAGCACTTCTTTCAGGAATAGGCACGGGGGAGCCACCAGAACAGAGGCGGCCACATGGCCGCCTCTATGGCGTTCCATGCCCCGTCATGAGGAGGGCTGCCGGCAGGCCGTGCGCCAGGCCCTGGCTACGTCGCTGCCGAACAGGTAGAACACCATTTTCAGGGGAGCAAACGCCGGCTCGCGGCAGGTGGCCATGGCGATGCTGGCGGCCTCGTCGAGCGGGTAGCCATAGATGCCGCACGAGATCGCCGGCAGCGCCACCGATTTACAGCCATTGCTTATCGCCAACTGCAAAGATGACCGATAGGCAGAGGCCAGATGCTGCTCCGGCGCGGGATCCGAGGCATAGACCGGCCCCACGGTATGGATGACATAGCGTGCGGCCAGGTTACCTGCCGAGGTGATCCTGGCCTCCCCGACCGGACAGCGCACGCCATTGACGGCCGGCAGCTGGCGACACGCCTCCAGCAGCGCAGGGCCCGCGGCCCTGTGAATGGCACCATCCACACCTCCCCCGCCCAGCATGCGCGAGTTGGCTGCATTGACGATGGCATCCTCAGTTGAGGCAGTGATGTCGCCTTCCACTATCTGAATGTTGCTCATGGCTGACTCCTGTATGGCACTGCAGCTGAATGACTTCCTGGCCGTAACGGTTCCCCGCAGGTGGTTGACACTTCGATATGCCATTGGGGCGCAATTGGCAACAAATCTTGCTACGCAGATGACGGCCGTCAAGGTATAAACAGTCTCAAGCGCAATAGGATGATGGTTTTGCATGCTGGCCCATCGGCGCCAGCCTTTTGAGCACATAAGAGCATAAGGGCCCCTCCAGCTGGGCCTGATAGTCCTTCCAGGTTCCGGGATGACAAAACAATAAAGAGGATACCGCCATGACGGATGGGAAAAGCCCCAGTTACACTCAATTTTCCGAGCAGATCGACCCTTTCATTCTCAGTTCGCTTGAGGATATGCGCCGCAAACTGCTGGATCTGACCGCGCGCAACCGACTGCTCAATTTTCCCATCACCCAAAAGACCTCCTCGCTGCGCATCATCAACGAATTGCCGGATCAGCTGTA
>JBFHKO010000147.1:0-6581 GCA_041595355.1 Aeromonadaceae bacterium | reverse complement strand
GCTCAGGGCCGCGTATATTACGCATTTTTTTTATTTCTGAAAAGGTTAGAAAGTGAGCGCCGGCGTTTTTTTTCTCCGCTCCGGCCTCGGCCGGCGCTTGCAAAATGAATTGTCGCGTCGAATCAACGGCTAAAGGAAGCGGCCGGCTCAGCGCTTGCAGCCCGAGAGGCGGCACCACTCTTCGCGCACGGCGGTGGGGTCCATGTCGAACCACTGGCCGTAGATCTGCTCCAGTTCGCCGGCCTGGCTCTCCAGTACCCCGGAGAGGGCCAGCAGGCCGCCGGGGCGTACCAGGGCGTTCATCAGCGGCGCCAGCTCGCGCAGCGGGCCGGCCAGGATGTTGGCCACCAGAATGTCGGCCTGCAGGCCGGCCGGCTGTGCCTCGGGCAGGTAGAGCTCCAGGCGGTCGGCGACGCCATTGCGCTCGGCGTTGTCGCGGCTCGCCTGGATGGCCTGCGGGTCGATGTCGATGCCGATGACGCGCGCGGCGCCCAGCTTGAGGGCGGCAATCGCCAGGATGCCGGAGCCGCAGCCAAAATCCACCAGCGTCTTGCCGGCCAGATCGCAGCTGTCCAGCCACTGCAGGCACAGGGCGGTGGTGGGGTGGGTGCCGGTGCCGAAGGCGAGGCCCGGATCCAGCAGCACGTTGACCGCCTCGGGATCGGGCACTGCGCGCCAGCTGGGGCAGATCCAGAGCCGCTCGCCGAACTGCATGGGGTGGAAGTGCTCCATCCACTCCCGCACCCAGTCCTTGTCTTCCAGCTGTTCGACCTTGTAGCCCATCGCCTCGCCCAGATGGCGCTGGAAAAAGGCGATGATGGGGGCCGGATCCACCTCGGCGTCGAACAGGCCGATGCACTGGGTATCGCCCCACAGCTTGGTTTCGCCGGGCAGGGGCTCGTAGACGGGATCGTCATGGGCATCCATGAAGGTCACCGCCTGGGCTCCCAGCCCCATCAGCATGTTGCTGATCTTGTCGGCGGTCTTGGCGGTGGCGGTGATCTTGATCTGGATCCAGGGCATGGCGGTCGCTCGCTCGGGTAACGTGAAAGGCGGCGGATTGTACCACCGGGCTGGCGGACTGTCTTGGCGGCTAGCTGAAGCTGAAGGGTCGCAGCTCGGGGCCGCGGGGTTGCAGATCCTGGGACTGGCGCGCCGCCAGCTGGCGGATCTTGATCTCCAGGGACTCGGCCACCGGGCCCATCAGCAGCTGCAGGCGACAGGAGTCCAGCGGCTGTATGCTGATGACCCCCAGCTCGCGCAGGCGGTCGCGCTGCAACTGGCGGGGATCGTCCAGCTCGACGATGAGACCGGTCAGGTTGGAGCTCAGGCTCAGCAGGTTGCCGAAGCCACCCAGTGCCTTGGTGTAGTAGATGGCCCGCAGGGTGGGATCCGTGCTCTGGTAAGGGTTGCTGCAGGGCAGCAGCGGGGTATCCAGCTCGCGCCAGATGCGCGGCTTGAGGCCCAGCAGCAGGCTCAGGTGGAGTGCGGCCAGGGCATGCAGCAGCAGCAGTGCCGAACCGGGCAGCAAGGCATTGACCATATCGGGCCAGAAGCGCAGGGCACCCTCCGCTGCCGCGTGCAGCGGAAACCCAATATCCAGGCAAAGCGAGCAGCTGATCAGCACGCCCGCCAGCAGGGCCAGCAACATGAACAATCGCGGTGCAAAGCAGAGCAGGGCGAAGGCCAGGGGCTGCGGGCTCATGCCCAGCCAGTTGGCCAGCATCAGCAACAGCAGCAGCCCCTTGAGCGGCCGGCGGCGATCATGGGGCGCCAGCCAAATCAGCGCCAGGGCCACGCCGGGCAGGGCAAACAGATTGAGGGCGTGCAACCAGGCCAGGTAGTCAGCGACACTCAGGCTGCCGGCAAACTGTTCAGCGGCCAGGCGCGTCAGCTCCGATCCCAGCGCCGGGTAGAGGCCGCTGGCGGCCAGCGGTTGATGGGCTATCGTCAGCAGCAGGTTGCCGAGGGGGTAGGCCAGGCCGATGGGGATAATGACCATCAGGAAGCCGTGCAGCAGCAGCAGCGCGCCGGCCAGAGGCAGGCTCAGCAGCATCGTCAGCAGACTGTTTCCCAGCAATATGATGGCCGTTCCCTGGTAGGAGTGCAGCATGGCGGGTAGCCGCACGCGCGCCAGGGCGGGATAACTGCGGGCACTGAGCCAGCCGGCAGCCAGGGCATACAGCAGCGGCGCCGGGGGCAGATCCGGTAGCAGGCTGCCGAGAATGCTATCCAGCAGCAGGAAAGAGAGGAGCCCATTCAGCCCCTGAATGGGCGCCGCCGTGGGCGCGCGCAGCGTGGCGATCAGCATGGCAACCAGCAGCGGCTGGCTGTCGTCCAGTCCTTCAGCCATGGCGCCCAGCAGCGGACCGATCCCCCGTGTCAGCTCTGCGAGACACTGCAGCAGTACGGCCAGCGCCATCAGGGCGGCCGGTAACAGCAGGGCACTACTCAGCAGGGGGCGGCGATCGGGTACTGGCATGCATGGGTTCCACGTTCTGTGACTGAGTGCACATTTTAGCCACAATCGCAGCCGTTTGGGTAGCCCGGATCGCAACCGTATCCGCGTCGGCAGTAAAAATATTGGCGGCGAAAAAAGGCAAGGCCACGCCTGGGCGTGGCCTTGGGAGGCTCAGGGCCGCCGGTTGCGGCCCACCGGGGGTTAGAGCCCCAGTTTCTTGTGCAGGTAGTGGATGTTGGTGCCGCCGTTATGAAAATGTTCATCCGCCAGGATGAGCTTTTGCAGCGGTACGTTGGTCTTGATGCCTTCGACGATCAGCTCGTCCAGCGCCTGGCGCATGCGGGCGATGGCCACCTCGCGGTTCTCGCCGTAGCAGATGAGCTTGCCGATCATGGAGTCGTAGTGGGGCGGTACGCTGTAGCCGGTGTAGATGTGGGAATCCCAGCGCACGCCCAGACCACCCGGCGGATGGAACCAGTCAATCTTGCCCGGTGAGGGCATGAAGGTTTCCGGATCCTCGGCGTTGATGCGGCACTCGATGGCGTGGCCGCGCAGGTGGATATCCTCCTGACGCAGGCTGAGCGGCTGGCCGGCGGCGATCTTCAGCTGCTCCTTGATGAGATCCACGCCGGTGATCATTTCGGTCACCGGATGCTCGACCTGGATACGGGTGTTCATCTCGATGAAGTAGAACTCGCCGTTTTCATACAGGAACTCGAAGGTGCCCGCGCCGCGGTAACCGATCTCGACACAGGCGCGCACGCAGCGCTCGCCGATGAAGCGACGCATCTCCTCGGTGATGCCCGGGGCCGGCGCCTCTTCCAGCACCTTCTGGTGGCGGCGCTGCATGGAGCAGTCACGCTCGCCCAGATAGACGGCATTGCCCTGGCCATCGGCCAGCACCTGGATCTCGATGTGGCGCGGGTTCTCCAGGTACTTCTCCATGTAGACCATGTCGTTGTTGAAGAACTGGCCGGCCTCGGACTTGGTCAGGGCGATGGAGTTGATGAGCTCGCTCTCGGCACGTACCACGCGCATGCCGCGGCCACCGCCGCCGCCGGCTGCCTTGATGATGAGGGGGTAGCCGATGCGTTTGGCGATGGCGGCATTCTGCTCGGCATCATCCCCCACCGGGCCGTCGGAGCCGGGTACGCAGGGCACGCCGGCCTTCTTCATGGCATTGATGGCTGACACCTTGTCGCCCATCAGGCGAATGGTCTCGGCGCGCGGGCCGACGAAGATGAAGCCGGATTTCTCCACCTGCTCGGCGAAGTCGGCATTTTCCGACAGGAAGCCGTAGCCGGGGTGGATGGCCACGGCGCCGGTCACCTCGGCCGCCGCGATCAGCGACGGTATGTTGAGGTAGGACTCCTTGGCCGACGGACGGCCGATGCAGATGGTCTCATCGGCCAGCTTGACGTGCTTGAGATCGCGGTCGGCGGTGGAATGCACCGCAACGGTCTTGATGCCCAGCTCTTTGCAGGCGCGCAGAATGCGCAGGGCAATTTCACCGCGGTTGGCGATGACTACTTTATCCAGCATGGTCGCACCTCTTATTCGATGATGAACAGGGGCTGATCAAACTCGACGGTCTGACCGTTCTCGACCAGGATGCTCTTGATGGTGCCCGCCTTGTCGGCCTGGATCTGGTTCATCATCTTCATGGCTTCCACGATGCACAGGGGATCGCCCACCTTGATGCTCTGACCCACTTCGACGAACGGCTTGGCATCCGGGCTGGCGGAGCGGTAGAAGGAGCCGACCATGGGCGAGCGCAGCACATGGCCGCTGGGCTCGGCGGCGGCGGCCACAGGGGCTGCCGCGGGCGCGGCGGCGGGAGCGGCCGGTGCGGCGGCCAGAGGTTGGGCGAAGTTCATCACCGGCGCGGCCTGACCCGTCACCATGCGGCTGATGCGCACCGACTCTTCACCTTCGGAGATCTCCAGCTCGGCAATCCCGGACTCTTCAACCAGTTCGATCAGCTTCTTGATTTTGCGGATATCCATTTGCATTCTCTGTTCAACTTCTTTTGATCAGTTGTCGTTTGACCGCTGCAGGCTGCGGGCGGCCGCGATTAAGGCAAATTCGTAACCATCGGCCCCCAGGCCGCAGATCACGCCCCTGGCCACGTCGGACAGGTAGGAGTGATGGCGGAAGGGTTCTCTGGCATGTACGTTTGACAGGTGGACCTCGATAAACGGAATCGCCACGCCCAGCAGGGCGTCACGCAGGGCGACGCTGGTGTGGGTGAAGGCGGCCGGATTGATGAGGATGAAATCCTGCTGGCCCATGGCGCCGTGGATGGCGTCAACCAGCTCATGCTCGGCATTGCTCTGCAGGTGGGTCAGGCGGACATCCAGCGTGTGCGCCAGGGTGGTCAGCCGGCCCACTATGTCATCCAGGCGCTGGGCGCCATAGATGCCGGGTTCCCGCCTGCCGAGCAGGTTCAGGTTGGGACCGTTTAGCAGCAGTATGCGATGTTTGGGGGGCATTATTGAGTCAACCTCGGCGATCATGCAGCCTTTTGGGCCGTTCTAGGTCGGTCTGCGTAAGACTAGCCTCTTTTTAATGATTCCTGCGCCGCCATTCAAGCGAAACTTAAAAATTATCTTCGTTTCGTGAAATTTAGCAGCATTTACCGATCATTTCACGACAGAATTTCTGATTGACTCCCGACGGAAACCGGTGCCTGTCCCTGCTGTGCATGCGGGTATTTTCCCCGGTTAAAAGTCGGCCCCGGGCTGTCAAGTCGCCCGGGGGCAGGGTAGAATATGCCCGCATAAACCCCATCCACACGCATGAGTCAGGAGAAATGGATGCTGAAGCGTGACATGAACATCGCCGATTACGATGCCGAACTGTGGTCTGCCATCACCGACGAGACCGTCCGTCAGGAAGAGCACATCGAGCTGATCGCCTCCGAGAACTACACCAGTCCGCGCGTCATGCAGGCCCAGGGCTCCCAGCTGACCAACAAGTACGCCGAAGGCTACCCGGGCAAGCGCTACTACGGCGGTTGCGAGTTCGTCGACAAGGTGGAAACCCTGGCCATCGAGCGTGCCAAGGCGCTGTTCGGTGCCACCTACGCCAACGTGCAGCCCCACTCCGGCTCCCAGGCCAACAGCGCCGTCTACATGGCCCTGCTGCAGCCGGGCGATACCGTGCTGGGCATGAACCTGGCTCACGGCGGTCACCTGACCCATGGCTCACCGGTCAACTTCTCCGGCAAGCTCTACAACGTGGTGCCTTACGGCATCGATGAGGCCGGCAAGATCGATTATGTCGAGCTGGAGCGCCTGGCGGTCGAGAACCAGCCGAAGATGATCATCGGTGGCTTCTCCGCCTACTCCGGTATCGTCGATTGGGCCAAGCTGCGCGAAATCGCCGACAAGGTGGGTGCCTACCTGTTCGTGGACATGGCCCATGTGGCCGGTCTGGTGGCTGCCGGTGTCTACCCGAACCCGGTACCCCATGCCCATGTGGTGACCTCCACCACCCACAAGACCCTGGCCGGCCCGCGCGGTGGCCTGATCCTCTCCGCCGCCGACAACGAGGAGCTGTACAAGAAGCTCAACTCCGCCGTCTTCCCCGGTGGTCAGGGCGGCCCGCTGATGCATGTCATCGCCGGCAAGGCCGTGGCCTTCAAGGAAGCCATGGAGCCGGAGTTCAAGACCTACCAGCAGCTGGTGGTCAAGAATGCCAAGGCCATGGTTGAGGTGTTCCAGGCGCGCGGTTACAAGATCGTCTCCGGCGGCACCGAGAACCACCTGTTCCTGGTGGACTTGGTGGACAAGAACATCACCGGCAAGGAAGCGGATGCCGCCCTCGGCAACGCCTACATCACCGTGAACAAGAACGCCGTTCCCAACGATCCGCGTTCACCCTTTGTCACCTCCGGTATCCGCATTGGTACCCCGGCCATCAGCCGCCGCGGTTTCCAGGTCGCCGACGCCCAGGCGCTGGCCGGCTGGATCTGCGACGTGCTGGACAACGTCGCCGATGAGGGCGTGCAGCTGGCCATCCGCGCCAAGGTGAAGGAGATCTGCGCCCGCCTGCCGGTTTACGCCTGAGCCTGGTGCCGATAACGCCCCAATGCCGACCCCAGGGTCGGCATTGTCGT
>JBFHKO010000146.1:0-6661 GCA_041595355.1 Aeromonadaceae bacterium | reverse complement strand
GACGATGACGTCCACATCCAGCTGGCTGCCGTCGGCAAAGTTGAGCCGGTGGGCGCCGCCCTGGCCCTGATGGTGCAGGATCTCGCGGGTGTTCTTGCCGGTGTGCACCTGCACACCCATGGATTCAATCTTGCGCCGCAGCATGGCGCCGCCCTGGGCATCCAGCTGCTCGGCCATCAGCATGGGCGCAAATTCCACCACGTGGGTTTCCAGCCCCAGCGCCTTGAGGGCGCCGGCCGCCTCGAGGCCCAGCAGGCCGCCGCCAATCACCACCCCGCTGCGGGCATGGGTGGCCGCCGCGCGGATGGCCTGCAGATCCTCTATGGTGCGGTAGAGATGGCACTGGTGATGCTGGCCGCCCGGGATGGGCGGCACCCAGGGATAGGCGCCGGTGGCGAGAATGAGCTTGTCGTAGTCGACCACGCGGCCCTGGTTGGAGTGCAACTGGCGGCGGGCCCTGTCTATCTGCTTGACCGCCTCGCCAAGGTGAACCCGGATGCCGTGCTTTTCATAGAAGCCGGGCCGAACCAGCGACAGCTCCTCGTCGGTATGGTGGGAAAAATAGGCGGACAGGTGCACCCTGTCATAGGCGAGCCGTGGCTCGGCGCAGAAAACGGTGATGTCGTACTGGCCCGGTTCGGCGCGCTCCACCAGCTCCTCGAGAAAGCGATGGCCTACCATGCCGTTGCCGACGATGACCAGTTTGGTTGTTTGCATGGGCTTGTCCTGTTCTGTGATTGAAATGGTTATCCCAGGGCCACGGCCAGATCGGAGTCGGCCTGGCTGGCACAGGCGAGCACGTAGCCGTCGGCGATCTGCTCGGCCGTGAGGGCCATCTGGCTGCTGGAGGTGACGCTGCCCTCGATGACCTTGCACTTGCAGCTGCCGCACACGCCGGCGCGGCAGGCGCCGATGATGGGCAGCCCCTCGCGCTCCAGCGCCTCGAGCAGGCTCTGGCCGGGGGCTATCGTCGCCTCCTTGCCGAAGGCGGGCACGCTCAGGCGGTAGCCGGCGCCGGTATCGGCTGCCGGTGCCGGTTCTGCCGCCGGTGCCGGGCCGCCAAAGCTCTCCTTGTTCAGGTGCGCCGGACTGACGCCGCGCTCGCCCAGCAGCTGTTCGACTCCTGCCATGTAGGCGGCCGGGCCGCACAGGTAGATGGCCTGGCCATCGAGGCGGGGCACCAGTTGCCCGAGCAGGGCGGCGTCCAGCCGGCCGGCATGGCAGGGGAGATCGCCGCTCGGGTCCTCCAGCACCAGATCCAGCCGGAAGTGGTCATGCGCGGCGGCCAGCGCCAGCAGCGCGTCGCCGGCGATGAGATCGGCCCGGCTGCGGGCACTGTGCAGGAAGTGGATGCGGGTGGGGGCGCGCAGATCCAGCAGCGCCCGGGCCATGGCGAGCATGGGGGTGATGCCGCTGCCGGCGCTGAGCAGCAGCACGCTGGCGGGCAGGGCACCGGCCGGCAGGTGGAAACTCCCCGCCGGCGGCTGCGCCGCCAGGGTCATGCCGGGCTGCAGATGATCCAGCAGATGGTTGGAGACCCGGCCGCCGGCCACCCGCTTCACCGTCACCGTCAGCGAGTGGGGGCGGGTGGGGGTGGAGGAGAGCGAGTAGGCGCGCTGCAGGGTCTGGCCGGCCACCGGCACGGCCAGCAGCAGGAACTGGCCCGGCAGGTAGCAAAAGCGGCTGGGGCGGCCGGCGGTCTGGAATTCGAAGCTGGCGGCGGTGACGGTGTCACCGTCGCGCGTCTCGTCGATGCGCGCCAGGCAGACGAGCTCGCGTTCGCCGTGCTGCCAGAGGGGGGCATTCAGGATGTCGTGCAGGTTCATGGATTTCTCTCTCGATTCGACCTGGAGGGCCGGGGCTGCTGGCCTGTCCATCTCATGCAGAGCCCTCCTAACGGGCTCCTTGCCACGGCCATGACGGCGCTATGGCTGACCCTGCATGGTAAAAAACCGCCGTCATCCCCGCGCAGGCGGGGATCCAGGGAACCCATCGGGATGGTGGTCGTTAACCACCAGGCCAGGCGGGTACCCCGGCGGTGAATTCGTCTGGATGCCCGCTTTCGCGAGCATGACGAGTGCTCAACAGACAGACATTGGCCCGGGCCTTACGCCGCCAGGATGTCGGCCAGATCCTGCTCCACGCTGCTGATGAGCTTGAGATCGAAGTTCTCGTTCAGGTACTGCACCAGGTTCGGGGTCAGGAAGCCCGGCGCGGTGGGGCCCACGCGGATGCCCTTGATGCCGAGCGAGAGCAGGGTCAGCAGGATGACGATGGCCTTCTGCTCGAACCAGGAGAGCACCAGCGACAGCGGCAGCTCGTTGACGCCGCAGCCGAACTCCTCGGCCAGCGCCAGCGCCAGCTGGATGGCGGAGTAGGCGTCGTTGCACTGGCCGACATCCAGGAAGCGGGGGATGCCGTTGATGTCGCCAAACTCCAGGTGGTTGAACTTGAACTTGCCGCAGGCCAGGGTCAGGATCAGGCAATCCTCGGGTACCGCCTTGGCCATGTCGGTGTAGTAGCTGCGCTCGGTCTTGTCGCCATCGCAGCCGCCGATGAGGAAGAAGTGGCGGATGTTGCCGGCCTTCACCTGCTCGATGACCGCCGGGGCGGCCGCCATCAGGGCGTTGCGGGCAAAGCCGGTGGTGGTGTAGGCCGGGATCTCGTCATAGGGGAAACCGGGCAGGGAGAGGGCCTTGTCGATGACGGCGGAGAAATCGTCCCCCTCGATGTGCGTGACCCCCGGCCAGCCGACGATGCTGCGGGTGAAGATGCGATCGGCGTAGTGGCCCACGTTCGGATCGATGATGCAGTTGGAGGTCATGACGATGGCGCCGGGGAAGGCGGCGAACTCTTTCTGCTGGTTCTGCCAGGCGGTGCCGTAGTTGCCGACCAGATGCGGGTACTTGTTCAGCTGCGGGTAGCCGTGTGCCGGCAGCATTTCGCCGTTGGTGTAGACCTTGATGCCGGTGCCCTGGGTCTGCTGGAGTATCTTCTCCAGATCGTGCAGGTCGTGGCCCGAGACCAGTATCGCCTTGCCGGCTACCGGCTTGAGGTTCACCTGCACCGGGCTCGGATGGCCGAAGGTCTCGGTCTCGCCCCGATCCAGCAGTGCCATCACCTGGTAGTTCATCTGGCCGATGCGCATGGCGCAGGCCAGCAGCTCGTTCATGTCGGTGGGATCGCTGCCCAGCCAGGCCATGATGGCGTGGAACTCGGCGCCGATGGCGTCATCCTGCTGCCCCAGCACCCGGGCGTGCTCCATGTAGGCGGCAGCGCCCTTGAGGCCGTAGAGGCACAGCAGGCGCAGCCCCAGGATATCCTCGCCGATGGCGGCCAGATCCCGGTTCACGGCGGCGTTGGGGGCCCAGGTCAGCAGCGCGGCCTTGTCGGCGCTCAGGCTGACGGCGGCCGGGCCGGTGGCCTCGGCGGGCAGCTGCTTGGCAGCCAGGCAGGCGGCCTCGTAACGGGCCTTGAGGCTGCCCCTGTGCTGCTGGGCTTCATCGATGAAGGCGAGGATGCGCGCTGCATCGAAGTTGACGTTGGTCAGGGTGGCGAAGAAGGCCTGGCAGACGTAGGCGTCGATGTCGCGATCGATGATGCCGAACTCCCGTGCCTTGAGGGCGTAGTCCGAGACCCCCTGCAGCAGGTAGATGAGCACATCCTGCAGATCGGAGACTTCGCTGGTCTTGCCGCACATGCCCATGGCATAGGCACAGCCGGTGGCGACGGGGGTACGGATGGTGTGTTCACATTGCACGCAAAACATGTTGGGCTCCTTGGCCTGTGGCCGGATGCGCCGCCCCGCGCCATGGCGTCGGCCGGCGGGGCAGGGATGAAAGAGGCTGGGCTCGCGGCCCGGTCGCACTAATGATTACAAGAGGCGTGCCATGTTTTTAAATCATTTGTTATCAACCACTTAATGTCATTTAAAGGTCGGCATTGGTCATTATGACCAATGCCGGTTGTGAGTCATTTAGACTCTTGAAGTCATAATGACCATGGACGCTCAGGTCCGCATGGCGCTGACTGGCTACTTTGCCGTGGGCGTATAAGCTCAAAGCAGGAACGGGGCGGCAGGGGGCCGCCCTGCGAAGCCTGTCGGGGAGGACGCATGCACGGCTTGAGGCACGCCGCATTCGCTGTCGCAGGACTGCCACTGCTCGGCCATCTGCTGCTCGGCGTGGCGGGCGCATGCCTGGCCACGCAAGGCCTGGCCGCTGAGGGCCTGGCCATCGAGCGTGCCGACGGCGCTCCGCTGACGGCGCGTCCGGCCACCGGGGTGGCGGCCGGGATGACGGCTGACTGGACGCGCGAGCGCAAGAGCCGGGCGCTGAACCTCGGCCTCCTCGCCGGGGTCACCACCTACGGCCTGATCTTCTGGGACTGGGGCGAGTCGAACTTCCAGAGCCGCCACGAGGGCTGGTTCGGGATGAATACCCGCAGCGGGGGCGCCGACAAGCTCGGGCATGCCTACACCGGGGCGGTGGCCACCGCCATTGGCGCCAGCCTCTACCGGCACTGGGGGCATGATGAGGCGCAGGCCGCCCGCTTCGGCGCCTTCAGCAGCCTGCTGCTGACCACGGCGGTCGAGGTGGGGGACGGCTTCTCGCCGGATCACGGTTTCAGCTGGGAGGATCAGCTGGCCAACCTGGCCGGCGCCGGGCTGGAGTATCTGCGCCAGCGTCATCCGGCCTGGCGCGAGCGGGTCCAGTTCCGCTGGGAATACTGGCCCTCGCCGGCGGTGCGCCATGGCGAGCACCGCGATCTGCTGACCGACTATTCCGGCTCGCGCTGGCTGCTGGCGTTTCCGCTGCGCGCCTGGGGGGCCGCCGATAACAGGCTGCTCAAATGGATAGAGCTGCAGGCCGGTTATGGCAGTCGCGGTTTTGCCGGCCATGACGAGCCCTACTTCGATGCCCGCTCCCGCCATCCCTTCATCGGGGTCGGCATCCATGTGCCGCTGGTGCTCGAGCGCCTGGGCGCCTCGCCGGGTACCCAGCGGCTGTTCGAGTACCTGCAGATCCCCGGCACCGCCCTGCCGCTGCCCCCCTGAGGCCGGATCCGCTCTCGTCTGCGGGGCCCCCGGGCCCCGTTTCTTTGCCCATCGCCTGCCAGCCGGCGCGAAAAAAAGTCCCGCTGCAGGGGACCTGGGTCCTTGCAGCGGGACATCGATATCGGCATGGCTGGCCGGGGGGTGACCGGCCGAGTTTACCGGTTACCGGTCACCTCCGGGTGGCCTGCCTGGCCGTTACTTTGAGAGGCGGCTCAGGAACCAGCCGTCCTCCTTGGCCTTGCTGCCCTTGATGCGGCCGAAGATCTGCACCTTGGCCGTTACGCGGACGGTGGCGCCATCAGGGGTGCCGCTGTCCAGCTCGCAGCCGCTGAAGCTGACCTGCTGCTGATCCGTGACCAGGAACAGCGGGCTGGGGCTGTAGCTGCAGCTGTCAGGCTTGACGGCCACATAGGTCCACTTTCCACCCGGCAGCTTGTACTGCACTTCGACGGCCAGATTGGTGATCTGGACACTGTAACCGCCGCTCTGATTGCTGATGAGCAGCGAGCCACTCAGGTAGGTGCCCGAGAGGTTGAAGCTCTGCAGATCCACCGAGATGCTGCGGTTGTTGCGCGCCTCCACCGTGATGGTGACCACGGCCGTGTCGCTGCCGCCCTGACCGTCACTCACCGTGTAGGTGAAGCTGTCGATGCCGGCGAAGCCGCTGGCCGGGGTATAGCTGAAGCTGCCATCCGGGTTAACGAACACGCTGCCGCCGAACTGGCTGCTGCCGTCGAAGGCGCTCACCAGCAGGGGATCGTTATCCACATCACTGTCGTTGCCCAGCACGCCAGGGGCCGCCAGGGTCAGGACGGTGTCCTGGGTGGTGGTGTAGGCGTCATCCTTGGCCACGGGGGCGTCGTTGACCGGGTTCACCGTCAGGGTGACGGTGGCACTGTCACAGACGCCATAGGGATCGCAGGCTTGGTAGGTGTAGCTGTCCAGGCCGTTGAAGTTGAGATCCGGGGTGTAGCTCAGCGAGCCATCCGGGTTCTGCACCAGAGTGCCGTGGCCGGGATTGCTGAGCAGCGTCACCGTCAGGCTGTCGCCGTCCACATCGCTGTCGTTGTCCAGCACGCCGGGTGCCGGCACCGTCAGGGTGCTGTCCTCATCCAGGCTGTAGGCATCATCCTTGGCCTCGGGGGCGTCGTTTTCCGCGCCGACCACTATGGTCACCTGGGCCGGGACACAGGCGCCGCTGGGATCGCAGGCTTCGTAGGTGTAGCTGTCGCTGCCGTTGAAGTTGGGATCCGGGGTGTAGCTCAGCGAGCCGTCACCATTTTGCACCAGGGTGCCGTGGTCGGGACTGCTGAGCAGCGTCACCGTCAGGCTGTCGCCATCCAGGTCGCTGTCGTTGCCCAGCACGCCGGGCGCCGGCACGCTCAGGGTCACGTCCTCCTGGGTGGTGTAGGTATCATCCTGGGCCGTCGGCGGATCGTTGACCGGGTTCACTGTCAGACTGACGCTGGCGGTATCGCAGATGCCATCGGTATCACAGACCTCGTAGGTAAAGCCGTCGCCGCCATGGTAGTTGGCATCCGGGGTGTAGGTGACGCTGCCATCCGGGTTGACGCTGGCGCTGCCATGCTCGGGCGCATCGACGAT
>JBFHKO010000145.1:0-6712 GCA_041595355.1 Aeromonadaceae bacterium | reverse complement strand
GGCAAGGTCAAGACCAACCAGCAGGTGACGGTGATTGGTGCCGATGGCAAGACCCGTACCGGCAAGGTGGGGCAGGTCATGGGTTATCTGGGTCTGCAACGTACCGAAGTGACCGAGGCTCAGGCGGGTGACATCATCGCCATCACCGGTCTCGGCGAGCTGAAGATCTCCGATACCGTCTGCTCCAACGCCGCCGTTGAGGCCCTGCCGCCGCTGACCGTTGACGAGCCGACCGTGACCATGACCTTCCAGGTCAACACCTCGCCGTTTGCCGGCAAGGAAGGCAAATACGTCACCTCCCGCAACATCCTGGAACGTCTGCAAAGCGAGCTGGTGCACAACGTGGCCCTGCGCGTCGAGGAAGGCGATGATCCGGACAAGTTCCGCGTCTCCGGCCGGGGTGAACTGCACCTGGGCATCCTCATCGAGAACATGCGTCGTGAAGGCTTCGAGCTGGCGGTCTCCCGCCCCGAGGTGATCATGAAGGTCGAAAACGGCGTCAAGATGGAGCCGATGGAAAACCTGACCGTGGACATCGAGGAGCAGAACCAGGGCTCCGTGATGGAGAAGCTGGGTGAGCGCAAGGCGGACCTGCGCAACATGGTGCCGGATGGCAAGGGTCGCGTGCGTCTGGATTACGTCATCCCGGCCCGGGGCCTCATTGGCTTCCAGACCGAGTTCATGACCCTGACCTCGGGCACCGGTCTGCTCTACCATACCTTCGAATGCTATGGCGAGCACAAGGGCGGCAGCATCGGCCAGCGTCAGAACGGCGTACTGATCTCCAACGCCACCGGCAAGGCACTGGGCTTCGCCCTGTTCAACCTGCAGGAGCGTGGCCGCCTGTTCATCGAGCATGCCACCGAGGTGTACGAAGGCCAGGTGATCGGCATTCACAGCCGCTCCAACGACCTGACCGTCAACTGCCTGAAGGGCAAGCAGCTGACCAACATGCGCGCCTCCGGTACCGATGAGGCCATAGTGCTGACCACGCCCATCAAGATGACCCTGGAGCAGGCCCTCGAGTTCATCGATGACGATGAGCTGGTGGAAGTGACCCCCAAGAGCATCCGTGTGCGCAAGAAGCTGCTGACCGAAAACGATCGCAAGCGTGCCAACCGCGGTAGCGGCAAAGAGGCGTGATCCTCCGCCCCTCCGGTGACATCGAAGGCCCCCTCTGCGGGGCCTTCTCTTTTGGAGCCCTGACTGCCATCATCTGACTATCCGCGTGTTCTTCCAAGGAGCGTCACTTGTGAGTCGATTCCCTTCCCGGCTGTCATCCTGGCGTCACCGCTTTGCGCCCCTGCTGGGCTTCCTGCGCCTGTTTCTCGGACGCTGGCACCAGGATCGCCTGCCGGTGCTGGCGGGTCACCTGGCCTATGTGACATTGCTCTCCCTGGTGCCGCTGGTGGCGGTCATCTTCTCGGTGCTCTCCTACCTGCCGGCCTTCGACGAGCTGCGCCAGCAGATAGAGGGCTTCGTGTTCGACAACTTCGTGCCGGCGGCCGGGGAGGCGATCCAGGCCCACTTCACCCAGTTCGTGACCAACAGCACCCGGACCACCTCCATCGGCATACTGGCGCTGGTGGTGGTGGCCCTGCTGCTCATCTCGGCCATCGATGAAAACCTCAACCACATCTGGCGCAGTCGCGGCGAGCGCGGCAAGGTCACTACCCTGGCCGTCTATTGGCTGATCCTGACCCTGGGGCCGCTGCTGGCGGGCGCCAGCATACTGGCTACCTCCTATGTGGTCTCATTGCGCCTGTTCGAGGTGGAGCTGGTCTCCCGCCTGGGGGGGCTGCTGCTGGGGCTGTTGCCCTTCGTGCTCTCGCTGGGGGGCATGCTGTTGCTGTATCTGGTGGTGCCCAATGCGCGGGTCCGTTTTCGGCATGCGCTCGGCGGGGCCGTGCTGGCCGCCCTGCTATTCGAGGGGGCCAAGAAGGGGTTTGCCTTCTACATCACTTACTTCACCTCCTACGAGGCCATCTACGGCGCCCTGGCGGTGGTGCCCATCCTGTTCGTCTGGATCTACCTGAGCTGGCTCATCGTGCTGCTGGGGGCCGAGGTGACGGCAGCCCTGGGGGACTACCGCCAGCAACAGAGCGCTCCTCACTGGGACTGACGGCGCAGGCTCACTGTGTCAGCAGCCAGGCTACCGCCTCGAAGGGGCGCAGCTGCAGATCCCGGGGCTGACTTGGACTGTCGGCGTAGTTGGCAATCAGCCGCTGGACCAGGCCTGCCGTCGCCTCGGTGGGCAGACTGAAGCGGGAGGCGGCGCGATCCAGATTGCACACCACCAGCAGTCGCTGATCCTGCCAGCGGCGTTGGTAACACCAGATGGAGGGGTGCTCGGGGGCCAGATCCTGGTAATCGCCTTCCACTATCACCGCATGCCGCTTGCGCAGGCGGATCAGCTTCCGATAGTGATAGAACACCGAGTCCGGATCGGCCAGTGCCTGCTCGGCGTTGATGCGGTCGTAGTTGGCGGCGGGCTTGAGCCAGGGCTCGCCCCGGCTGAAGCCGGCGTTGGCGCCGTTATGCCATTGCATGGGGGTGCGGCCGTTATCCCGGGAGCGGGCCGCCAGCATGGCCAGGATCTGCGTCTCGCCCCAGCCTTCGGCGCGCTTCAGGGCATACAGGTTGCGGCTTTCCACATCCTGGTAGTCATCGATGCTCTGGTAGCCGGGGTTGGTCATGCCCAGCTCCTCGCCCTGATAGATGTAGGGGGTGCCCTGCAGCAGGTGCAGGCCGGTGGCCAGCATCTTGGCGGACTGCCGCCGGTACTCGCCCTCGTCACCGAAGCGGGAGACGATGCGCGGCTGATCGTGGTTACACCAGAACAGCGCGCTCCAGCCCTGCCCGTGCAGCCCCTGCTGCCACTCCCGGAACAGCGCCTTGAGGGCGATGAAATCGGGCGGGGCCAGGCGCCATTTCTCGCCGTTCGGGTAATCCACCTTCAAGTGATGGAAGTTGAACACCATCGAGAGCTCGCTGCCGTCGTTGGCCGAATAGCGCTGGCAGTGGGCCAGGCTGGTGGAGGACATCTCTCCCACCGTCATGGTACCCAGCGGCTGAAAGGCCTCCCGGCTCAGTTCCTGAAGATACTCGTGTACCCGCGGACCGTCGGTATAGTGGCAGCGGCCGTCGCCGTCGGGATCACTCTGGAAGCGCTGATCCTTGGAGATGAGGTTGATGACGTCCAGGCGGAAGCCGTCCACCCCCCTGGCGGCCCAGAAGTGCAGCACTTTTTGCACCTCGGCGCGCAGCGCCGGGTTCTCCCAGTTGAGATCCGCCTGCTCCACCGCAAACAGGTGCAGGTAATACTGGCCGGACGCCGGGTCCAGCTGCCAGGCGCTGCCGCCGAACTTGGACTGCCAGTTGTTGGGCGCGCCGCCAGCGACCGGGTCTTTCCAGATGTAGAAGTCGCGGTAGGGGCTGGCGGGGTCGGCCAGGGCCGCCTTGAACCAGGTGTGCTCGGTGGAGGTGTGATTGACTACGATGTCCATGATGATGCGGATACCGCGGGCGTGGGCTTGGCGCTGCAGCTCGTCGAAATCGGCCATGTTGCCGAAGGCGGGATCGATGTCGAAGTAGTCGCTGATGTCGTAACCGTTGTCCACCTGTGGCGAGCGGTACATGGGAGTCAGCCAGATGGCATCCACTTCCAGCTGCTGCAGGTAATCCAGGCGCTGGATGATGCCGCGGATGTCGCCGGTGCCCCGGTTGCCGGAGTCCTGAAAGCTCTTGGGGTAGATCTGGTAGATGACGGCGTTGCGCCACCACTGGGCTTTTTCGGGGTTGTGCATAAGTGCCTCGCGTGAAAATTACTCATTGCCAAAAAGGGACTGCCGGGGTTTTCCAGCCCGGCAGCCTGAAGGGGCCACTGATCAGGCGGCTGCGGGGACGCTATCCTGCGCGGTGCGATGCAGTCCCTTCTGCTTGTAAACGAATACGGTCAGGCCCATGGGCACCGCTATGGCTACCAGCATGGCGATGGCATAAAGCCCCCAGAACTGCGGCTGGATGGAGAGGATGCCCGGCAGGCCGCCGACGCCGATGCCGTTGGCCAGCACGCCGCCCAAGCCGCAGATCACCGCTGCCAGGCAGGAGCCGACCATGGCACAGAGCATGGGGAACTTGTATTTTAGGTTGATGCCGTACATGGCCGGCTCGGTCACCCCCAGGTAGGCGGAGATGGCGGCCGGTACCGAGATCTCCCGTTCGTTGGCCTTGCGGCTGACCAGGATGATACCGACGACGGCCGAGGCCTGGGCGATGTTGGACAGGGCAATCAGCGGCCAGATGGGGGTGCCGTTCATGGACTGCATCAGCTGCAGATCCACGGCATTGGTGGTGTGATGCACACCGGTGATCACCAGCGGCGCATACAGGAAGCCGAACAGGGCGGCGCCGATGGGCGCTAAGCTACCGGTCATGGCGCTCTTGGCCGCCCAGGCAACGCCGTCACCGATCCAGCGACCGAAGGGGCCGATGAGGCTGTGGGCCAGGATCACTGCCAGCAGCAATGAGACGAACGGCACCACCACCATATACAGGTAGGCAGGAATGACGCGCTTGAGGCGGGTCTCGATAAGGGCCAGAGCCAGACCGGCCAGGAGGGCCGGGATCACCTGAGCCTGGTAGCCCACCTTCTGGATGGCGAACAGGCCGAAATCCCAGACCTCGGGGATCTGCTTGCCGATGTCGTAGGCGTTCATCAGTTGGGGGCTGACCAGGGTGACGCCCAGCACTATGCCCAGGATCTCGCTGCCACCCAGCTTGCGCACCGTTGACCAGCAGACGCCGACCGGTAGGAAGAAGAAGATGGCTTCGCCCAGCAACCACAGAAAGGCATGTACCTGGGCCCAGAACTGGCTGATCTCGGTGAGGGTGTGGCTATCGAACATCCTGATGTCGCCGATGACGTTGCGAAAGCCGAGGATCAGGCCGCCGGTGATGATGGCTGGCAGCAGAGGTACGAAGATCTCCGCCAGGTGGGAGATGCCGCGCTCCAGCAGGCTCATGTTCTGGCGTGCAGCCAGCTTGGCCTCCTCCTTGCTGGCGCTGCTGACGCCGGCCTCGTTGACCAGCAGCTTGTAGAACTGATCCACCTCGGTGCCGATGACCACCTGGAACTGGCCGGCATTGGTGAAGCAGCCCTTGACGGCGGGCAGGGTTTCGATGGCCTGGATATCGGCCAGCTGTGGCTGGTTTAGCACGAAGCGCAGCCGGGTCAGACAGTGACTCACTGTGGCGATGTTCTCCTGGCCGCCGATCAGCTCGATGAGGCGGGTCACGTCGCGGGGGTTGATTTTGCTCATTGGTACTCCTGCCCTCAGGTCTGGATTTAAGCGAATTGGGAACGTTCCCTATTTGTTGCCTGCGCAGTGTGCAGAGACTGTCTCTCCAATTCAAAGGGAACGTTCCCAATCATTGATGATGATCACAATCCCGGCGTTGACTCGGGGATCAGTCTACCAGTTCACTGGAGGAGACCCGCTGGATGGCGGGGTGATTGGACTCTATCTGGGCCAGAAGCTGTTCGGCGGCCAGGATGCCAGCGCGCTTGTAACCCAGGTCCACGGTCAGCACATTGGGAAACAGGAAGCGCAGTAGCTCACTGTTGCCAACGCCGGTTACTTTTACCTCGGTACGCCCCACCTGCTGCAGGTATTTGGCGGCCCCCAGGGCAATGCCATCGGTGGCGCAGACCAGTGCCTGGGTGTCTGGTTTCAGCAACTGGCCCGCCAGGGCAAAGCCGCTCTGGTAATCCAGCTCGCCCAGAGCCATGCAGGGAGGCAGGCCGTGCTCGGCGCAGAAGGCCTGGTAGGCGAGCAACCGCCGCTCGCCGGTGGTGATATCTTGCGGGTTGACGCCCACAAAGGCGATCTGGCGCAGCCCCTGCTCCCAGAGGTGCTCCAGCACCAGGCGGATGGCGCCCTCATCGTCGTAGCAGACCGAGGAGAGCCCCGGCCATTCGCGGGCCATCAGTACCAGCTTGGACCCCCAGCTTTCGAGGGGGGCCAGTTCCAGGCCACTGTAGGCAAACAGGATGAGGCCATCGACTCCCCGACGCTCCAGCAGCGCCAGGTGTTCGGCGGTCATCTCGGGACTGAACTTGCTCTCCATCAGCATGGCGTCATAGCCCCGGGCGTAGAGTGTCTCCAGCATGCCGCGTACCGAGCGGTTCTCCGAGGTGGAGTCCAGTCGCGAGACGATGATGCCGATCAGCCTTTGGCTGTTGGTGCGCATGGCGCGTGCGGACTTGCTGGGTACGAACTCCTGCTCGCGGATCACCGTCTCGATCCGCTCCCGGGTGCGGGCATTGACGCCGGGGTCGTTGTTGAGTACCCGGGAAACGGTGGATTTGCCCACACCGGCAAGGCGGGCGATATCGAGGATGGTGAGTTTCTTGGTCATGGCATCAGGAGTTCAAGCATAAGGCGACCATTGTCGACCGGTTTGGCCGCCGCAGACAAGGGGCAATGGCCGGCGGCGAGGGAATGTTCGTGGAGGAGCCGAGTGGGGGTTGGCGGTTGAATTTGATCGGCGGCATGGTGATACTGCCTCTGGGACGGGCTGGTCAATATGGCTCATCCGGAAACAGACAGCCACAGGTGAGCGCGTGATTTATAAGACCATAGCCAAGCAACTGCGTTACAGGATCAATTCCGATGAATTTGCCGTTGGGGATGTGCTGCCCACCGAAAAG
>JBFHKO010000144.1:0-6725 GCA_041595355.1 Aeromonadaceae bacterium | reverse complement strand
TGCTGTTGTTGACACAGATTGCACAGCAGGCTCACCAGGGCCATGGCGCTGGCGTAGGAGGCAAAACCGCCGGGGCTGAGCTGATGGCAGGGCAGCGTCCAGGTAGCATGGGCCGCCAGTTCCAGGCCGGTGGGATCGGTCACCAGCAGGCAATCGGCGGGGCTGTTTGCCAGCCAGGGCATCAGCCGTTTGAGCAGCGCCGGCCGCCGGCGCAAGGCCACCAGTATCACCAGATCCCCCGCCTCCAGGTTGGCCAGCTCCTCGCTCAGGGTCTGACCGGGCTGGGGACTGAGCTCCACGCCGGGACGCAGTTGCAGCAACTGCTGGCGCCAGTGCAGGGCCACCGGATAGCTGTTGCGCAGTCCCAGCAGTTTGACCCGCCGGGCCCGGCACAGGGCGTCGGTGATGGCATCCAGCGGCGAGCGCTGCAGCTCTGCCAGTGTCAGCTGCCAGTTGCGCGACTCCTGAGCCTGGTGGCTGGCCAGCAGGGCGTCCAGATCCGTCGGTGACTGGGCAGCCAGCAACGGCGAACCCGAGGTTTGCAGGCGCCGCAGATCGTTGCGCACCGCCAGGAAGCTGTCGTAGCCCAGCCGTTTGAAGAAGCGGCTCACCACCGGTTTGGAAACCTTGGCCAGGCGCGCCATGTCGGCACTGGAATAGATGGCCAGCTCCGCCTCGTGGGTCAGTAGGAACTCGGCCAGCTGCCGCTCCTTGGGGCCCAGCTGCTCAAGCTGGCGGGAAATGCGTTGGGCGAGTTCGGAGCGCGACATGGCGACAATTCCCCTGTGTATATGGTTAACGATAAACGAGCGTCATTGTAGCGGTTTGCGCACGGCCTGAAAGACCGCCTGCAGATCGGTGGTACGCACCCGTCGCTCGAATACCAGGCTGGCCTCGATTTCGTCCAGATGCGCCCGCATCAGCTGTTGCGCCTGCGCCTCTTGTCCGGCGGCCATCATTTCCACCAACTGGCGATGGTGGTCGCCATCACAGCTGGCCGCCTGTTCCGGCTGAAATTTATCCAGAATGAGGGAGCTCAAGGCCGTCAGCTGGCGCAGGAACTCCAGAAACGGCTGGTTGCCGGCAATATCGGCCAATATCAGGTGAAACTCCCCGGTGGCCCGGATCAGCGCATGCCGATCCTGGTCATGCCTGGCCTTCTGCTCCCGCGCCAGATGCGCCCGCAAGCGAGCCAGATCCCGGGGTTTTATCTGCCGGCAGGCCAGCGTCACCACCTCGCTCTCGATGCAGCGCCGGGCCTGGAACACCTCCAGGGCCTGCTCCCGCGTCGGCTCGGCCACCTCGGCCCCCTTGTTGGGGTGCAGCGTCACCAGCCTGCGCTGGGCCAGCAGCAGCAGTGCCTGACGCACGGTGGCGCGGCTGGCCCCCAGCGCCGCGGCCAGCTTGGTTTCCACCAGCCGCGTGTTGGGCTCCAGGCGTCGCTCCAGAATAGCCAGGTAGATAGCTTCACAGACCCCGTCCACATCGGTCTGCTCCATGTCTCGCATCGATTTTGCCTCGGACACCTATTCATTGCTGACAATTATTCTTGTTGTTTGCTGACACTGTCAACCACTGCCCAGGCATGCACCATGAGGGCGACATCATGCACCGCTTTGGCGCATTGGCTCAAGTGCACCGGCATATCCAATCGCAGCCCTGGCCGGCCTGCAGACCGCGCCCCACGGGGATTGGGTTCCTTCCGTGCGATGTTGGCACATGCATTGCTTTCACTATCAACAGTGATTGTTAACAATAAGAGGCGACAATGGTGGCAGTTAAACCGGCGGTCGAATTGATTGCAGTGTCCAAACGCTATGCCGGCGACTCGTTGGCGGTGAGTCAAATCGACCTGCGCATCCCCAAGGGTAGCTATTGCTGCCTGCTGGGCCCCAGCGGCTGCGGCAAGAGTACCCTGCTGCGCATGATTGCCGGCCACGAGGCGGTCACCGAGGGCGACATCCTGCTCGGTAATCGCAACGTGACCGACCAGAGCCCTGCCGAGCGCGGTACGGCGCTGATGTTCCAGAATTATGCCCTCTTCCCGCACATGAGCTGTCTCGACAATGTCGCCTACCCGCTGCGGGTCGCCGGCGTTGCCAAGGCCAGCCGTCTGGAGCTGGCCGCCGAGATGCTGGCCAAGGTCAACATGGGCGATTTCGCCCACACCTATCCGGAGCAGCTGTCGGGGGGCCAGCAGCAGCGCATCGCCCTGGCGCGGGCCCTGATCCGCCAGCCCGAGGTGGTGCTGCTGGACGAGCCGCTCTCGGCGCTGGATCCCTTCCTGCGTCTGCAGATGCGCAAGGAGCTCAAGCGCATCCAGAACGAGCTGGGTATCACCTTCATTCACGTCACCCACTCCCAGGACGAAGCCTTTGCCCTGGCCGATACCATAGTGGTGATGAGCCGCGGTCAGTTGCAGCAGGTGGGCAGCCCGGCCGATATCTTCAATCGCCCCGCCAACCCTTTCGTAGCCAATTTCATCGGCGGCCACAACGTGCTGCAGGGGATGCTCCGCCGTGGCCAGGACCATCACTGCCAGCTCGAGCTCGGCGAAACCGTGCTGCCGGTGGCCGGCTTCCAGGCACCCTATCTGAATGGCCACGCCAGTCAGGCCACGGCGTTGTCGGTGCGCTGCGATCGCATCAGCCTCGCGCCGGCACCGACGCCGCAGAGCCTGGCTGCCACCCTGTTGGATATCGAATACCAGGGCAACCATTCCCTGGTCCACTGCCAGCTGGCCGACCGGCAACTCATGACCGTTCTGTGCCGGGACGACACCCTGGAGAGCCTGCAGCTGCAGAGCGGCCAGCAGGTGCATCTGCACTGGCAGGCCCGGGATCTCAATCTGTTTCACCCCTGACACCTCAAGGAGAGAACACCATGACCATTGACAAGAAACCCGGCCTCAGTCGCCGTCAGTTCCTCAAGAATACGGCCGTGTTGTCGGTGGCCGCCGCCGCCTATGCGCCGTTCAGCGGTTTTCCGATGATCTGGAAGCAGAACATCAAGAACGTCACCCTGCGCCAGTTCGGTACCGGGGTGTCCAACCTCAACGACATCGCCAGCAAGTGCAAGGAAGACCTGGGCATCAACCTGAAGATGACCGCCCTGGACAGCGATGCCGTCACCCAGCGCGCCGTCACCCAGCCGCGCTCCTACGATCTGGCGGATATCGAATACTGGATCTGCAAGAAAGTATTCCCGAGTGGTGCCCTGCAACCCATCGATACCCGCAAGCTGCGCTTCTTCGACAAGATCTCGCCGCTGTTCACCACCGGCCAGCTGCCGGGCAGCGAGCTGGCCGCCCAGGGCACCACCCCCTACTCGGTGGGCTTTGCCGAGGGCGCCGGCTCCAAGCGGTTCGCCGGCCAGCGCACCGACTTCATGACCCTGGTGCCCACCATCTACAACGCCGATACCCTGGGTGTGCGCCCGGATCTGGTGTCGCGCCCCATCACCAGCTGGGCCGACATCATGGATCCGGCCTTCAAGGGCAAGACAGCGCTGCTGAACATCCCCTCCATCGGCATCATGGACGCCGCCATGATCTGCGAGGCCATGGGGGTGGTGAAGTATGGCGACAAGGGCAACATGACCCGCGCCGAAATCGACCAGACCATCAACTTCCTGATGAAAGCCAAGCAGGACGGTCAGTTCCGCGCCTTCTGGAAGAGCTTCGACGAATCGGTGAACCTGATGGCCTCCGGCGAGGTGGTGATCCAGTCCAGGTGGTCGCCCGCCGCGGCGGCGGTACGCGCCAAGGGCATCCCCTGCGTCTACCAGCCGCTGAAGGAAGGTTACCGCGCCTGGGGCGGCGGTCTGGGCATCGCCAGCCACCTCTCCGGCCTGGAGCTGGAAGCGGCCTACGAATACATCGACTGGTACCTCTCCGGCTGGGTCGGCGCCTATCTGATGCGCCAGGGCTACTACACCGCGGCCCCCGAGACCTCCCGCCAGCACATGAGTGCCGAGGAGTGGGACTTCTGGATGGAAGGCAAGGCGGCCAAGGTCGATATCCTGAGTCCGGATGGCAAGGTGATGGAGAAGGCCGGCGCGGTACGCGATGGCGGCTCCTACCTCGAGCGCATGGGCAAGGTCGCCTGTTGGAACTCGGTCATGGACGAGAACAAGTACATGGTCCGCAAGTGGAACGAGTTCATCGCGTCCTGAGCCCCCGGGGACCCGCGGTGCGGGTCCCCCTTCCCTTACCAGCCGAGGAGTGTTCACCATGGCCATGATGCCGTTGAGCAGGCGCAATCCGAGCTACCTGCAGGCCACACCGCTGTTGTTGACCCTGGTGGCCTTTCTGATATTCCCGATAGCCGTGATCCTGGTGGTCAGCTTCTGGGATTACGATTCCTTCCAGCTGCTGCCGGACTTCATCTGGGACAACTACCAGTTCCTGCTCACGTCCAAGGTAACCTGGCAGGCCTATGCCAACACCTTCTACTACGCCGGCGTCACCTGGCTCATCTGCCTGCTGGTGGGATTTTTCATCGCCTATTACCTGGCGTTCCACATTCGTAGCCGCCTGCTGCAAAACCTGCTGTTCCTGCTCTGTACCGTGCCCTTTTTCACCTCCAACATCATCCGCATGATCTCCTGGATACCGCTGCTGGGGCGCAACGGGCTGGTAAATCAGGGACTGCAGGGCATGGGGCTCATCAGCTCCCCCATCGAGGGGCTGCTTTACAGCGACTTCGCGGTGATCCTCGCCTTCGTGCACCTGAACGTGCTGTTCATGATCATCCCGGTGTTCAACTCCATGAGCCGCATCGACCGCCGGCTGCTGGAAGCCAGCTACGACAACGGCGCCTCCAGCCTGACCACCCTGCTGCATGTGGTGCTACCGCTGTGCAAGACCGGTCTCACCATCGGCTCGGTATTCGTACTCACCCTGGTGATGGGCGATTTCATTACCGTCAAGATGATGAGCGGTGGCCTGAGCGCCTCGGTGGGCGTGCTGATCCACAACGAGATCGGCCTGCTGCAATACCCGGCGGCGGCCGCCAATGCGGTCATCCTGCTGCTGACGGTGCTGATGTTGCTGGGGCTGCTGTTCCGCATGGTCGATATCAAGAAGGAGTTGTGATGAAAACCGGACCCTCATCCCGCGGGCTCGAATTTGCCCTGCTGACCCTGCTGTTTGGACTCTTCCTGCTGTTCCTGTACGGCCCGACCCTGACCATCGGCCTCCTCTCGTTCCAGGGGCCGAACGGCGGTCTGACCTTCCCCATGAACGGCGTCTCCCTCACCTGGTTCCGCAACCTGCTGGAAACCCAGGCCGTGGGCGACTTCGGCGGCGCCCTGCAACGCTCGCTGCTGCTGGCGCTGTTGGTCATGGTGCTGTCGCTGCTGATCGCCACCCTGGCGGGCTTTGCCTTCCGCCGCGCCTTCAAGGGCGCCAACGTGCTGTTCTATCTGGTGCTTACCAGCATGATCACCCCTTCCATCCTGGTGAGCCTCGGCATCGGCCTGATGTTCGATCGCCTGGGCTGGCTGCCTGGCTGGTACAGCTCGGCCCTGGGGGCCCAGCTCACCTGGTGCCTGCCCTTCGGCGTGCTGGTGATGTTTGCCGTGTTCAACCGCTTCAACCGCACCCTGGAGGCCGCCTCTCTGGACATGGGCGCCAGCCCCTGGCAGACGGTACGCTGGGTGGTGCTGCCCATGATATTGCCGAGCCTCATCGGCGTGGCCATGACCAGCTTTACCCTCTCCTACGACGAGTTCGCCCGCACCCTGATGACCGCCGGCAGCGACAACACCCTGCCGCTGGAGATCTACGGCATGACCACCAATGCCACCACCCCGGCACTCTATGCGCTGGGCACCGTCACCACCTTGTTTTCACTGCTGCTCATCGGCCTGACCGTGCTGGTATTGACCACGCTGTCCCGCCGTCGCGCCCGGAGGACCCATGGCTAAGCTCGCCCTCATCAACCCCAACACCAGCGCGGGCATGACCGCCGCCCTGGCGCACAGCGCCCGCGCGGTACTGCCCCCCGACTGCGAACTGCTGGTCACCAATCCGACCTCCGGCGTGGCCAGCATAGAGGGGTTCGCCGACGGCATACTGGCCGCCCAGGCCCTGCTGGGGCTGGCGAAACAGATGGACGCCGACGCCTGGCTCGTCGCCTGTGCCGACGACACCGGCGTGGATGCCCTGCGCGAGCTCTGCCACGGGCCCGTGCTGGGCATCGGCCAGGCGGCCATGCAGGCGGCCACCCTGCTGAGTCTGCGCTACAGCATCCTCACCCCCATGGAGCGCTCGGTGACCATCCTCGAGCAGAATGCCCGCCGCTACGGCCTGGATGTGAGCCTGCGCGGCGTACATGCCCTCAACCTGCCGGTACTGGCGCTGGAGGAGAGCTACCCGCTCATCGAAGCCCGGGCCCAAGAGGTGCTGGCGAGGGATCGCAGCGAATGCCTGGTGCTGGGTTGCGCCGGTTTCACCCTGTTCCGCCAGCCCCTGGAGCAGGCACTGGGGGTGCCGGTCATCGACGGCGTTCAGGTGGGACTGCAGTGGCTGGCCGGGCTCACCCGCCTGGGGCTGGCCACCAGTAAGCGCTGCAGTTACGCCGTTCCGGAAACCAAGCCAGAAGCGAGAAGATCATGAACTACCCCCGTGACATGCAAGGCTACGGGGCCACGCCGCCCCACCCCCGCTGGCCCGGCAACGCCCGCCTGGCCCTGCAGTTCGTGCTCAACTACGAGGAGGGCGC
>JBFHKO010000143.1:0-6760 GCA_041595355.1 Aeromonadaceae bacterium | reverse complement strand
GGGCACTCCCGTTTTATCATCCCCAAAGGCACAAAGCGCTTGAGCTGTCCCGAAGCGGCCAGTAGGCTGTGTAGCCTTATGAATTCATGGAGTAATCGCGATGTCCGAGCTCAGTATCAACCCCTGGACACGCCTGTGGCGCCGGCCGCGCGCCACCTTTCGCGCCCTGCTGGATGAGGCGCCCACCTATTCGGTGCTGACGCTGGCCATACTGGGCGGCATTCCCGGCGGCTTCGCCCAGGCGGTCAAATGGAATGCCGGCGCATTCATGTCGCTGCCACTGGTGCTGCTGCTGAGTCTGTTGCTGGGCGGGCTGCTGGGGTTGCTGGAGCTCTATGTGCTGAGCTGGCTTATCGCCTACTCGGGACGCTGGTTTGGCGGTCAGGCCGGCCCGCTGCAGATGCGCACCATTGTCGCCTGGTCCAACCTGCCCAACGCTCTGGGTCTGCTGAGCTGGCTGCTGATGTTACTGGTGCTGGGTCCGGCGCTGTTTCTGCCCAAGGATCCGCAGATGATGATGCAGCACACGCTGAGCCCCCTGCTGACCGTCGCCTCACTGGCCCAGATCACCCTGGCCATCTGGTCTCTGGTGCTGCTGGTGATAGGCGTGGGCGTCGCTCAGGGGCTCAAGCTGGGCAAGACACTGCTGAGCCTGCTGGTCCCCACCCTCGCCTTTGCCGTCATAAGCGGCCTGTTGAGCGGCCTGCTCGTCGTGCTGTTTGGATGAGTGACTGGTTCCTCTATCTGGTGCGCGATGCCGGTGGCCGTCTCTACACCGGCATCAGCACCGATGTGAGCCGCCGGCTGGCCGAACACGCGGCCGGCCGGGGTGCCCGGGCCCTGCGCGGCCGCGGTCCGCTGTGCCTGGCCTGGCAACAACAGGTGGGCGATCATGGGCAGGCGCTGCGCCTCGAGTATCGCCTCAAGCGCCGCAGCAAGGCCGACAAGGAGGCCCTGGTGCGTGCCGAGCGCAGCCTGGAGAGCCTGCTCACCCCCTGAGGCCGACGGCATGCTATCCTGAAGAGCCCCGGCCAGACCCGCGCACCGACGAGGAAGAGCCCATGCTCGACAGACTGACACGCGTCCTGCTGCCCCTGTGCCTGTTGCTGGCCCTGCTGATGGCCGCCAGCATCGATCTGCTGCGCGCCAGCGTGCCCATGGTGCGCCAGGCGCCCCGCCACCCGATCTATGCCCTGGGCTCTCCCGCCGACGCCGATGAGCTGGCAGCCGGCGAGCAGATACTCAAATACGGCCCCTGCCTGTTCGGTCTCTACCCCGGCGCGCTGGTGTTCTCCAGCCCGCAGCAGGCCCGCGACTACCTGGGGCTGCAGGGACTGCCAGTGGCGAAATGGCGCCTGTTTCAGCTCTCCGGCGACTTTCGGCTGGATGTGAGCGACGGCGTGCTGAACAAGACACTGCAGCTCAGCCACCCCATGCCACTGCCGGAGTAAATCCGGAGCCGGCGCATATTTTCCACCCCGCCGGGCCCATCATCATTCATCTGGCCCCGCCAATTTGCTAGAGTTTGCTCACGGGTTGAAAAAGTCCCGCCTGCGCTACGAAACCCGGCGATAATTTGATCTATACAGTACTGAGCAGCACCCGCGCCTTCATCCCAGGACCGAACCCATGAAACGCATTTTCAGCACCCTGATTGGCATGCTATGCCTGTTGACCGTCTCCCTCGGCCAGGCCGCCACCCAGCCCAAGTCGCTGGCTGCCAGCACCGCCGCCCCGCCGCGGGTCGATTCCAATGCCGTGTTGATCCTGAATGCCGGCAATGGTCAGACCCTCTATAACAAGAACAGCCAGCAACGCCTGCCCATCGCCTCCATCACCAAGTTGATGACCGCCATGGTCATACTGGACGCCGGCCTGCCCATGGATGCCCGCATCACGGTCACCCGTCAGGAGGTGGATACCCTGAAAAAAACCAGCTCGCGCATGGCCGTGGGGACCACGGCGACGCGCCGCGAGATGCTGCTGCTGGCGCTGATGTCCTCCGAAAACCGGGCCGCGGCCGCCCTGGCGCGCACCTACCCGGGCGGCAAGGCCGCATTCATCCGCGCCATGAACAACAAGGCGCGCCAGCTCGGCATGACCCGCAGCCGCTTTCACGATGCCACCGGCCTGGATCCGCGCAATGTCGCCTCGGCCAGCGATCTGGCGAAAATGGTGCAGGCGGCGTATCGCTACTCGCAGATCCGCCAGTTCACCACCACCAACGAATACCACATCCGCACGGCCAATGGCCGCCAGCTGCAGTATCGCAACAGCAATGCCCTGGTACGCGAAGGCAAATGGGAAATTGACCTCTCCAAGACCGGCTACATCCGGGAGGCCGGTCGCTGCCTGGTGATGATGACCCGGGTCCGCAATCAGCGCCTCATCATGGTGCTGCTGGATGCCCGCGGTAGCGCCACCCGGCTGCAGGATGCCCGCAAACTGAAAAACTGGGTGGAGCAACACTCGCGGGACCCACGCTCGGCCGGTCAACTAAGGATAGCGGGCCGGTCGGCAGAAACAGGCAAGAGCAGCAACTGATCCCCAGCCTGCGGAGTCTGCTTCCGGGCTCGCCCCCCTGGGCGGACACCCCGGTCCACAGGCCCGCTGCACCGCCACTGTGGCGGCTGCCCGCACCATCCAGGCGCGTACCGGAAGACCCCTCGACGGCCCCGGCACGCCACGGGTAGCCTCGCATCAGGATCATCACTGCAGGAGCTGCGACCGGGCGAGCCCCCATGGCCAATCGGATGCCGTGTCAGCTTCAGCCAGGCGCCAAACCTCGGGCAATCGCCTCGTGATGATGACAGGCCACCAGCCGCGCCTCCGCGCCTACCGGCAGCAACGACGGCGCCTGTTGCCGGCACAGCCCGGTGGCATGGGGGCAGCGGGGATGGAAATGGCAGCCACTCGGCGGCGCCAGGGGGGAAGGCACATCGCCCTGCAGCGGCCGCAGCGAGCGGCGCCGGCGCGGATCCGGCACCGGTATGGCCGCCAGCAACGCCTGGGTGTAGGGATGGCGGGGCGAGCGATACAGGCTGTCGGTGTCGGCCAGCTCGACGATACGCCCCAGATACATGACGGCGATGCGATCCGAGACATGCTTGACCACCGCCAGATCATGGGCGATGAAGAGCAGCGTCAGTCCCATCTCGGCCTGCAGATCCAGCAGCAGATTGAGGATCTGGGACTGTACCGACACATCCAGCGCCGACACCGCCTCGTCGCAGATCAGCAGTTTGGGTTTGAGGGCAATGGCACGGGCGATGCCGACCCGCTGGCGCTGGCCCCCCGACAGCTCGTGAGGGTAGCGATCCCGCGCCTCGGCGGGCAACCCCACCTTGGCCAACAACGCCAGCACCCAGCGCTGGCGTTCAGCCCCGCTGCCGAGCCCATGAATGATAAAGGGCTCCTCCAGTATGGTTCCCAGGGTATGGCGGGCATTGAGCGATTCCATCGGGTCCTGGAACACCATCTGCATTTCCCGCCGCAGCGGGCGCATGGCATGGGGTGACAGGCCGCTGATCTCGCGCCCTTCGAAATGGATGCGCCCGCCGGTGGGCGGCTGCAATTTCAGCAGACCGCGGGCCAGGGTGGACTTGCCGCAGCCCGACTCCCCCACCAGCCCCAGCGTCTCGCCGCTTCGGAGGCTGAAGCTGACACCATCCACCGCATAGACGGTGGCGCCCCGGCGCAGCAGGCCGCCGCCCACCGGCAGGTGCTGCTCCAGATCTTCGACCTCCAGCAGACACTCGCTCATCTCTCGTCCTCGATGCACACGGGCCGATCCGCCCACTGACGCCAGAAGTGGCAGGCCAGGGCATGGCCTGCTTCATCGGCAAGCGTCTCCTCGGCTGGCACCTGCTCGGCGCAGCGCGCCTGGGCATGCGGGCAACGGTTGCGAAAACGGCAACCGCTGGGCATGTCATGCAGCGAAGGGACCTGCCCGGCGATGGTGGCCAGCCGCTGCTTGGGGCGGCTATCCAGCCGCGGGATGGAGGCCAGCAGGCCGCGGGTATAGGGATGCAGCGGGCGCTCGAACAGGCTGAAGACATCGGCGCGCTCCACCACCCGGCCGGCGTACATCACCGCCACCTCGTCGCACAGCTCGGCCACCACCCCCAAATCGTGAGTGATGAAAAGCATGGCCATGCCGGTCTGCTGCTGCAGCTCCTGCATCAGGCTCAGGATCTGCGCCTGTATGGTGACATCCAGCGCCGTGGTGGGCTCGTCGCAGATGAGCAGATCCGGCTCGCAGGCCAGAGCCATGGCGATCATCACCCGCTGGCGCATGCCGCCGGAGAGGTTGTGGGGATAGACGCCAAGACGCGCCGCCGGATCGGGGATGCCCACCCGCTGCAACATGGCCAGCGCCGCCTCCCGCCGCTGGCCGCGGGACTAGTCGGGCCTGTGCCAGCGGTACACTTCCTGCAGCTGCTGGCCCACCGTCTGCACCGGATTGAGAGCCGTCATGGGCTCCTGAAAGATCATGGAGATGCGGTTACCCCGCACCCGGTACCATTGGTCGGGTGGCAGCGCCAGCAGATCCTGCCCCTGAAACAGGATGCGCCCGCCGGTGACCCGGCCATGAGGCTGGGGCAGCAGCCCCATGATGGAGAGGGCGCTGACGCTTTTGCCGCAGCCCGACTCCCCCACCAGCCCCAGGGTTTTGCCCGCGCTCAGCTTCAGGCTGACGCCATCCAGCACCGCCAGCGGCCCCTCATCGCCCTGGAAGCTGACCGCCAGCCCCTCGACCTGCAACAATGTCGCGTCCGTCATGCGTCTGTCCTAGGGTTGCTGCTGGAAGGTCTTGTCGATGATGACCCGTGGCTCGAAGGCTTTACCCGTCTGGCGCGCCGCCTCGGTCTCCTGCTTGAGTGCCGGATCGATCCACAGCACGCCTCCGGCGCTGTAGGGGTAACCGTCCATGGGCCAGAACAGCCCCTCCATGCCGCTCACCCTGGTGCCCGGCACCCTCGGCAGGCGCACATAGCGCCAGGCGCCGGCGCGGGTATAGGGCACGCTGTAGCCGGGCACGAAGATGGCCAGATCATGCAGCCGCTGCTGGATCTGGCGCGACAGCCCGGCACGTTCGCCCTCGTCGAAGGTGGCCTGATAGGCATCGACGAGCCGGTCCAGCTCGGCATCGGCGATATTGAACAGGTTGTTGGTCTGGGGCTTGCCGGCATTGGCGGAGTGGAGGAACTCCCAGTATTGAGGCAGCAAACCGCCACCGCCCCAGCTGACCCAGGCCCCCTCATGCTTCTTCTCCAGCATGCTTTTGAAGGCGGTGGCGCCATCCATCAGGTTGAGCCGCAGTTCGAGACCCGCCTTCTTAGCCTCTTCCTTCAGCACCGACAAGCGCTGGGTATGCAGCTGGGTGCTGTAGGTGAGCTGCAGGGTCAGCCGCTCGCCGTTGGCGTTCATCAGGATACCGTCCGGCCCCGCCTGTCGGTAACCGGCCTTGGCGAAGTAGTCCCGCGCCCTGGCAATATCAAAGGCGCGCGCGCGCAGTGCACGGTTGTCGAAGGCGCCATAGCCCCGGCCGAAGCTGTGCATGCGCTGGTAATCGCCGCGCAGCAGGGTGTCGATGGTCTTCTGGATGTTGAAGGCATGCTGAATGCCGAGGCGCACGTTGAGATCCGCGAGCCGTGGCAACGCGGTGTTCAGCATCACCCCCTGGGGCCCTTCCGGGCTGTCGGTGTAGAACCAGTACTTGTCGATGTAGCCGCGCTTGAACTCCTCCGTATCCGACTTGTCGTGCCACCACTCCGGGATCACCAGGCCCACGGTTTCCAGATCGCCGCGCAGGAAGTGGCGCCAGGCGATCTCCTCGTCGCGGATCACCTTCAGCTCTATGCTGTCGAGGTTGAAGCGGTGACGGAAATATTTCCGGTCCTTGCCCCACCATTCGTTTACCTTGCGAAAGCGGATGGACTTGCCCTTCTTGAAGTCGCTGATCTGGTAGGGGCCGGTGTTGGGCACTATGGCCCAGTTGTACTTTTTCACCCAGTCGGGCGTCAGCTGGTAGTAGTGGCGCGGCTGGGGCCAGAGCTCGACAGTGTTCATCAGATCGAGGCGCGCCTTGGGGTGGCCGGATTGCACCGACAGGGTGTAATCATCGTACTTGGTGACCGCCACTATCTCGGTGCTGTAGTAGTTGTTCATCCAGGGATCGCGGATCACCTTGGACTTCATCATCTGGTAGCCAAACAGGTAGTCGTCGGCGGTGACCGGCTTGCCGTCGGACCAGCGCGCCTCGGGATCGAGGCGGAAATAGACGGTCTTGTGATCGTCGGCAATGGCCCAGTGGGTGGCCAGCGCCGGTATCACCTCGCCGCTGTTGGGATGAAAACTGATCAGCCGCAGCTGATTGTCGAGCACGAAGGAGCGAAAGCCGCCATTGGCATCCGGGCCCAGGGTGCGGAAGGTCAGCGGAAAGCTCTGCATCGACAGGTGCAGGGTGCCGCCGGGCCGGGCCTCGGGGGAGGCAAACGCCGGATCGCTGTCATTGGTCTCCCACTTGAGATCGGCGGGCAGCGTGGCCGCCCAGCAGCCCAGGGTCAGCCCCCACAGCAGCACGACCCTCGACCAAAACGTTTTCTGTTGCATCATTCACTCCTCCTTGCGGGCAGGCAGTTATTGGTAGCGGGTAAATTTGCGCGGGTCGAAGGCCTCGCGCACCGCCTCGCCGATGAACGAGACCATGATGAGCACGCTCGAGACCGCCACCACCACCGAGCTGACGATCCAGATG
>JBFHKO010000142.1:0-6784 GCA_041595355.1 Aeromonadaceae bacterium | reverse complement strand
TCTTTGCCACGGCCATAGGCGGTCATGAAGCAGACCGCTATCTTGCTCAGGGCCATCCACATCCAGCGCCGTTCGCCGCCGCGTTGATGCCGGGTTTCATCGGCATGGATGAGCGAGGCAGACTGCACCTGCTGCTTGATGGCCTGGTGGGTGGGGGTGAGCATGGCGCTGACCCGCCCCTGTGCCTCACTGATGGCGCCGCGACTGAAGCTCAGACCGAAGTGCTGCTTAAGCTGCTGCTGTATCTGGCTGATGCTCTGATGAAACTGGCCGCTCTGCAGGGCAATGTAGCTCAGCAGATTGGGGCCCATCTGGGTGTCACTCACCGTGTCGGGACGGTCGGCCTGGCAGGTGGCAATGCACCGGCTACAGGTGCCGCGAAACAGTTGGTGTTCGGTGACAAAATAACTCACCTCGGGCAAGTCAAACACCTGATGCACCCGGTATGGCTGGGCATGAGCCAGCACCTGGCCACCACAGCAGGGACAATTCGACGCGGGATAGTGAGACTCCACCGCTAGACGGGCATCGTGAGGATGACGCTCACGCCGCTGCCCCTTGTGACCCGGCTGGGCCCCCCGTTTCTTGCCGGAGGCCGGACGCTTGCGCGCCGGCGGCGTGCCACTAGGACCATCACTGGATGGCGGCTTGGAGGAGTTGCCGCTGTTCGGGTTGAGGCGGTCTTCCAGTTCGGCAATGCGGTCCAGCAGCTTGAGGATAAGCTCATTGGCCTGCTCAAGCGTCAGGGCTGGTAGCCTTGGTGGCGGATTTTGTTTAGTCATGGCTCCAACATGCCAGCCGCAGAGGATCACTCAAGAGGCAACCGGCGATCATGGGATGATCGTCTCGTTCTGCCTGTCAATATGGTCCCGGTGAACTGTTACCAGCCAGTTAGACTGGCATCCGACCGGCGCCATCCAGTCGACCCGCGGTGGCGCTTGTTGTTTTTTACCGTTTCGAGAGTAATCTCTGACCCCTTCAGGGTGTTGTTGTAAGGTGGGAAAATGTTGCATTGGGAAGGGGTAAGTGAATTTGTCGCCGTGGCGGAGGCCGGCAGTTTTACCGCAGCGGCGCACCAGTTGGGGATCTCCACCGCCCAGGTCAGCCGCCAGATCAGCACCCTGGAAAACCGGTTGGCGACCAAGCTGCTGTACCGCACCACCCGCAGGGTGTCCCTGACCGAAGCGGGGCAGATCTATTATCAGCACTGTCGCCTGGCGCTCGATGGCCTGGAAGAAGCAGAGCGGGCGATGACCTATTTGCAGCAAACGCCCCAAGGCCTGCTCAGGCTCACCGCGCCCACCACCTATGGCGAAACCCGGATCGTCCCGCTGTTGAACGAGTTTGTCTTGCAATATCCGGCGTTGAATCTCGACATCAAACTCACCAACCAAAAGGTCGATCTGATCGAAGAGGGCTTTGATCTGGCGATCAGATTGGGGCCGTTGGCGGATTCCAGCCTGATTGCCAAACGGCTGGCCACACGCCGCCAGTATGTGTGTGCCTCGCCGGGCTATCTCGCGGACCATGGCGAGCCCCATTCACTGTCGGAACTGGCCCGGCACCACTGCCTGCAGGGCACGCTGGACCACTGGCGTTTTCAGCAGCAGGGACAACCCAAAACGGTGAAGATAAGCGGCCGGATCCGCTGCAACAGTGGTCTGGCATTGCTGGATGCGGCCCTGAAGGGGCTCGGGATCGTGCAGTTACCGGATTACTATGTTCGGCCCCATATCGAACAGGGGCAACTGCGGGTACTGCTGGCCGATCTCCAGCCCCAGGAAGAGGGGATCTGGGCGCTGTATCCCTCCAGCCGGCATCTGTCACCCAAGGTGCGGAGGGTGGTGGATTTCCTGAGCGAGCGCCTGGGTCAGGCAGCCCGCTGAGGGGGCCGTGACCTTCATCCGGGCGTCAACGGCCCTTTGCGACAGACCCGCGTGCTCCTCCAGCCACACCAAGTATCCCCCGGACTGGGCCATTAAACGGGTCTTAAACCACCCGCCGCCGGCATGTCAGCCACCGATTATTACCCTGCTGTAAAAGTGCCTTACCGTTTTGCGGATTATTGTCAGGGAGTAAGGTGACTAGAATCAGAGTCTTCAAATGGCTGCTTTCCGGCGGCCCGGTTTTTCCCTGTCACGCGAGGATCACATTGATGCAGAACATGATTAAGTCCCGGGCCGCGGTCGCCTGGGGCCCCAACCAGCCACTGGTCATCGAGGAAGTCGATGTGATGCCGCCCCAGCCCGGCGAAGTGCTGGTGCGCATCGTGGCCTCCGGGGTCTGCCACACCGATGCCTTCACCCTCTCCGGTGACGATCCGGAGGGGATCTTCCCGTGCATTCTCGGCCATGAAGGCGGCGGCATCGTGGAGGCGGTCGGCGAAGGGGTCACCAGCGTCGCCGTCGGCGATCACGTGATCCCGCTGTACACCCCGGAGTGCGGCGAGTGCAAGTTCTGCAGGTCCGGAAAAACCAACCTGTGTCAGAAGATCCGCGCCACCCAGGGCAAGGGGCTGATGCCGGACGGAACCACCCGCTTCTACAAGGACGGCCAGCCGATCTACCACTACATGGGCTGCTCGACCTTTTCCGAGTACACGGTTCTGCCCGAAATCTCCCTGGCGAAGGTCAATCAGGATGCGCCGCTGGAAGAAATCTGCCTGCTGGGTTGCGGGGTGACCACCGGCATGGGAGCGGTGATGAACACCGCCAAGGTGGAGGCCGGCGCGACCGTGGCCATCTTCGGCCTGGGCGGGATCGGCCTGTCCGCCATCATCGGCGCCACCATGGCCGGGGCCAGCCGGATCATCGGTATCGATATCAATGAAAGCAAGTTCGAGCTGGCGCGCAAGCTGGGGGCCACCGACTGCATCAACCCGCTGAAGTTCAACAAGCCGATCCAGGAGGTGATTGTCGATCTGACTGACGGCGGCGTGGATTACTCGTTCGAGTGCATCGGCAATGTCAAGGTGATGCGTTCGGCGCTGGAGTGCTGCCACAAGGGCTGGGGCGAGTCGGTCATCATCGGGGTCGCCGGCGCCGGCCAGGAGATCTCCACCCGCCCCTTCCAGCTGGTCACCGGGCGCGTCTGGCGCGGCTCTGCCTTCGGTGGGGTCAAGGGCCGCTCGGAGTTGCCGAGTTATGTGGAGCGCTACATGCGGGGCGAGTTCAAGCTGGATGATTTCATCACCCACACCCTGTCACTGGACGAGATAAACCAGGCCTTTGAACTGATGCATGAGGGCAAGAGCATCCGCAGTGTGATCCACTTCGACCGGTAAACCGCACCACTGCCTCGGCCGGCGCGTCCGGCCGGGGCCCTGAGCACCATTTGAGGGAACCCATTCGAGGTAATCATGACGATTGAAAATATAAGCTGCAACAAGAGCTTCGGCGGCTGGCATAAACGATACCAGCACGGCTCCGAGGTGCTGCACTGCTCCATGCGGTTTGCCATCTACCTGCCGCCGCAGGCCAGTGCGGCAACGCCTGTGCCGGTACTGTATTGGTTATCCGGGCTGACCTGCACCGATGAAAACTTCATGCAGAAGGCCGGTGCCCAGCGGATCGCCGCTGAGCTGGGGATCGCCATAGTGGCGCCGGATACCAGCCCGAGGGGGTCGGATGTGGCCGATGATGAGGGCTATGATCTGGGCCAGGGGGCCGGCTTTTATGTGAATGCCACCCAGTCCCCGTGGCAGCGGCATTACCGGATGTACGACTATGTGGTTAACGAACTGCCGCAGCTTATCGAGTCGCATTTTCCTGTCAGCGACCGACGCGCCATTGCCGGCCACTCCATGGGCGGCCACGGCGCCCTGGTGATCGCGTTGCGCAACCCGGAGCGTTACCGCTCGGTATCGGCGTTCAGCCCGATCAGCCACCCGACCCACTGCCCCTGGGGGCAAAAAGCCTTTGGTGCCTATCTGGGGACAGAACGACAGCAGTGGCGGGACTACGACGCCAGCATCCTGCTCCGCCAGGCCAGCCAGCCGGTGCCGGCACTGGTGGATCAGGGCGAGGCCGATGAGTTCCTGGCCACCCAGCTGTGCCCGGAAGCATTGGAGGCTGCAGCCGAATCCTGCGACTATCCGCTGACGCTACGACGCCACGCCGGCTACGATCACAGCTACTACTTCATTACCAGCTTCATCGAGGAGCACTTGCGGTTTCATGCCCGACACCTGGGCCTGTGATCGACGCCCGGCCCTGATAGCCGGCGTCAGAGACGGAGAGACCTAAGCCCCGCCATCCAAGGCCGGTAACCCCAAAACGACAGGGGCCCCCAAGGCCCCTGCTGCGTCATGATGCTATCGGCCTGCAAACCGAATGCCGCCCGCCGCTCACCCGAGGCGGTCACCGGACGACAACCGACGACTCGCCCCGCATTCTGCTTCTGTGCCGATCGGCTCCACCCAGATACCCCCGGCGACATGATCCACCACCGGGCGAAACCAGCGCTTTTCGTCGGTCAACTCCAGCAAGCGGGCCGGACTGTAATGGACATGATTGCGAACGCCACTGGCGGAGAGCCTGTCGGCCGCCGAGCGCAATGCGCTGTCGTAGTCTTGCTGCTGCAGAAGCTGTCTTTCGATGGGAATAAGCATTCAAATGCCCTACTAACTGACTGCCTGACGGTATCCGGATCCCGAGACGCTGCCGCGCCCGCGATCCGCACCTCGCCTGCCAGGTACGCCCCGGCCCGAAAAGCGGCCAATTATGCAGCTGGATCTATTCAGCGCAAGCAAAAATGGCCTGACAGCACCGCAAAATCACGCGCTGAAATCAGTTGAATCCCGCTCTCGGCTCCCAGCATCGGCAAACCGGCGCCATAAAAGTCCGCCCCCCGCCTGGGTACAGCCAGGCGTCCCGAAGCAAAGTCTGGCAGTAACCGATTGCCTGCGGATTTCAAGGCCCTACAATAGAGGCCTGATTTTTTCAGTGGAGCCCGTCCGCATGTCCGCCATCCGTCTCACCCAATACAGCCATGGCGCCGGCTGTGGCTGCAAGATCTCCCCCAAGGTGCTGGATACCATACTGCAGAGCCAGTTGCCGGGCTTTGCCGATCCCCGCCTGCTGGTCGGCCACCAGAGCCGCGATGATGCTGCTGTGGTGGATCTCGGCGATGGTCGCGGTCTCATCTCCACCACCGACTTCTTCATGCCCATCGTCGACGATCCCTTCACCTTCGGTCGCATCGCCGCCACCAATGCCATCAGCGACGTCTATGCCATGGGCGGCACCCCCGTGGTCGCCATTGCCATCCTCGGCTGGCCCATCAACACCCTGCCGGCCGAGGTGGCCCAGCAGGTGGTGGACGGCGGGCGGCAGGCCTGCCGCGAGGCCGGCATCAGCCTGGCCGGCGGCCACAGCATCGACTCCCCCGAGCCCATCTTCGGCCTGGCGGTAAATGGCCTGGTGACCCTGTCGCACCTCAAGCGCAACGACAGCGCCCGCGCCGGCGATCGCCTCTATCTGACCAAGCCGCTGGGCATCGGCATTCTGACCACGGCACAGAAGAAACAGAAGCTGCTGCCGGAGCATCTCGAGCTGGCTCCCGAATGGATGTGCCGCCTGAACCGCATCGGCGCCGAGTTCGCTCCCCTGGCCGGCGTCAGTGCCATGACCGATGTCACCGGCTTTGGCCTGGCCGGCCATCTGCTGGAGATGTGCGAAGGCTCGGGACTGCAGGCAGTGCTCGATTTCGACGCCCTGCCCCTGCTGCCGGCGGTGGATCACTACCTGGCCCAGGGCTGTGTGCCCGGTGGCACCCACCGCAATTTCGACGCCTATGGGCACAAGCTGGGCAGCCTCAGCGAGCGTCAGCGCCAGCTGCTGTGCGATCCCCAGACCAGCGGCGGTCTGCTGGTCGCCGTCAGCCCGCAAGCCGAGGCCGACCTGCTGGCGCTGGCCAAGCGCCATGATCAGGCCCTGACCTGCATCGGACAGCTGAGCGACTACGCCGGCGGGCCGCGTCTGACCCTGAGCCAGGCCTGAGCATGCAGCTTATCGACGATTACGCCTCGCTGTTTCTGACCGACACCCCGCTCATCGATCTGCGTGCGCCGGTGGAGTTTGCCGAGGGCGCCTTTCCTGGCGCCCATAGCCTGCCACTGATGAACGATGCCGAACGGGCGGCCGTCGGCACCTGCTACAAGCAGCAGGGACAGGCGGCGGCCATCACCCTCGGCCATCAGCTGGTGCAGGGCGTGGTACGGGAGGCCCGGGAGCAGGCCTGGCTCGACTACATCGCCCGCCATCCCCAGGCCGTCCTTTACTGCTTTCGCGGCGGCCTGCGCTCGGAGACGGTGCAGCAGTGGCTGGCCGCACGCGGTCAGCCCATCCCCCGGGTCGCCGGTGGCTACAAGGCCCTGCGCCAGTTTCTGATCCGGAGCCTGGACGAACTGATCGCCCGCTGGCCGCTGTGGCTGCTGACCGGCATGACCGGTTGCGGCAAGACCGACTTGCTGGTCGAGATGCCCCAGGCCCTGGATCTGGAAGGCCATGCCCGGCACCGGGGCTCGAGCTTCGGCGCCCTGCCCGAGCCGCAACCCGGCAACATCGACTTCGAAAATGGCCTGGCCATCGAACTGCTCAAGCGCCAGGCGCACGGCCAGTGGGGCCTGCTGCTGGAAGACGAGAGCCGCATGATAGGCCGCTGCACCCTGCCGCTGTCGCTGTTTCAAGCCATGGAGCAGGCGCCCCTGGTGGTGCTGGAGACGCCCCTCGAGGAGCGCGTCGCGCGCATCGAGCGCGACTACGTCATCGCCATGGCGACCCAC
>JBFHKO010000141.1:0-6830 GCA_041595355.1 Aeromonadaceae bacterium | reverse complement strand
GGCCGGAAAGGCCAGCAGGGTGCGGGCGGCGCCGGGGAGGGGGAAAAAGCGGTTCAGCAGGGCACAGGCCAGGGCCGGATAGAGCGCCAGATAGGCGGCCAGCAGTGCCACCAGCAGCATGGCCACCGGCAGCGGCAGGCCGCCGAACTGGGTCATGCTGACATGGATCCACTCCAGCCCGGGCAGGTTCATCCCCAGGCCAAAGCTCAGTCCGAGCCAGAGCCCCTGACGGGCGCCCCGACCGGCCAGCAGCTGCAGCAGCCCCAGGGGGGCCAGCCAGGCCAGCGGCCAGAGATCCCAGGGGGCGAAGGCCCCGGCGGCGAGCACGCCACACAAGAACGCGCCCAGAAGGGCGCGCCTAAACGTCAATGGCATGGGGTTCTCAGATGCTGTTGGATTCATTATTGTCCTGGGTCGCCGGTATTCTCACCTGCAGCTGCAGCAGGCGGCGGCGGTCGGCATGCACCACCTTGAAGCTGAAGCCGTCCAGCAGCACCGACTCGCCCTTCTTCGGCAGGTGGCCGAAGGCATGCATCACCAGGCCACCGATGGTGTCCACTTCATCGTCGTTGAAATCGGTGCCGAAGAAGCTGTTGAACTCCTCGATGGGGGTCAGGGCATTGACGGCACAGACGCTCTTGCTGATGCGGCGGATCAGCTCCTGCTCGATCTCGGCCTCGTCGTACTCATCCTCGATGTCGCCGACGATGAGCTCCAGAATGTCTTCTATGGTGACCAGCCCCGAGACGCCGCCGAATTCATCCACCACTATGGCCATGTGGTAGCGCTGCTGCTGGAACTCCTTGAGCAGGCGGTCCACCCGCTTGCTCTCCGGCACCACCACGGCGGGGCGCTTCACCTTGTCGAAGTCAAAGGGTTCGTCCGACTGGCCGAAGCCGAAGGGGAGCAGATCCTTGGCCAGCAGTATGCCGTCCACATGATCCTTGTCCTCGTTGATCACCGGGAAGCGGGAGTGGGCCGATTCGATGATGATGGGCAGAAAGGACTCCACCGGCTGATTGCGGCGGATGGTCACCATCTGGGAGCGGGGGATCATGATGTCGCGTACCCGCAGCTCCGAGATCTCGAGGACCCCCTCGATCATCTCCTTGGTATCCTCGTCGATGACATCGCGTTCTTCGGCATCCTGGATGACGTTCACCAGTTCGCTGCGATCCTTCGGTTCACCATGAAACATATGGCCCAGCCGTTCGAGCCAGTTTTTCCGCGCTGAACCGTTGTCGGAATGAGAGGGATCATCGCTCATAAATTCATCTGTTCCTTAGCACTCATCGTCTTGATAGGGATCGGGGAAGCCCAGCACCTGCATGAACTCCTGCTCCAGGCTTTCCATCTCGACGGCTTCTTCGTCATCGATATGGTCATACCCTAGCAAATGCAGGCTGCCATGCACAACCATATGAGCCCAGTGGGCTTCCAGGGCCTTGCCCTGCTCGGCGGCCTCGCGCTCCACCACCTGGCGGCAGATCACCAGATCCCCCAGCAGCGGCAATTCGATGCCGGGGGGGCACTCGAAGGGGAAGGAGAGCACATTGGTGGGCTTGTCCTTGGCGCGGTAGGTCAGATTGAGCGCCTGGCTCTCGGCCTCGTCGACGATGCGCACGGTGAGCTCCGCTTCCTTCTGGAAGGGGAGAATGCAGGTCTCCAGCCACTGTTGCAGGCGCTCCGGTGCGGGCAACCCTTCGTGGTTGGCGCAGGCGAGTTGCAGATCCAGGATCAGGTTCACCGGCTTACTCCTCGTTGGCGCGACGTCGCGCGTCGTCGAATTGCTCATAGGCCTGCACGATGCGGGCCACTACCGGGTGACGTACCACGTCGCCGGCCTGGAAGAAGTTGAACGAGAGCCCCTCCACCTTTGGCAGCACCTCGATGGCGTGGCGCAGCCCCGAGGTGAGGTGCCGGGGCAGGTCGGTCTGGGTGATGTCGCCGGTGACCACGGCCTTGGAGTTGAAGCCGATGCGGGTGAGGAACATCTTCATCTGCTCGATGGTGGTGTTCTGACTTTCGTCGAGGATGATGAAGGCGTCGTTGAGGGTGCGTCCGCGCATGTAGGCCAGCGGCGCTATTTCGATGATGTTGCGCTCGATGAGCTTCTCCACCCGCTCGAAACCCAGCATCTCGAACAGGGCGTCGTAGAGCGGGCGCAGGTAGGGATCCACCTTCTGGGAGAGATCGCCGGGCAGGAAGCCCAGTTTCTCGCCGGCCTCCACCGCCGGACGGGTCAGCAGGATGCGGCGCACCTCCTGGCGTTCCAGGGCGTCCACCGCCGCCGCCACCGCCAGGTAGGTCTTGCCGGTGCCGGCCGGGCCTATGCCGAAGGTGATGTCATGGCGGGTGATATTGGCGATGTACTGGGCCTGGTTGGGCGAGCGGGGCTTGACCATGCCGCGCTTGGTCTTGATGTGCATGGCCTTGCCCTGGTGTTGGGCCACCTCGCCGGCGTCATCTTCGGTTTGCTCCAGCACGCGGCAGGACTGGATGGCCAGATGCACCTGCTCCGGCGTGAGATCCGGGATCTTCTGGCCCCGGAGGGGCTGGGTCTCCACATAGAGTTGCTTGAGCAGCTCGATGACCGCCTGGGCGACAGTGGCCTTGCCGACCACCTGGAAGTGATGATTGCGGTAGCTGATCTCGACGCCGAGGCGGCGTTCCAGCTGCTTGATGTTGTCGTCGAAGGGACCGCACAGGCTGGCCAGCCGGTGACTGTCGGCCGGCTCCAGGTGCAGATCCAGGGTACTGATGGTTTGGCTCAAGGGGGCCTCACTGTCGGGGGCCGCCCCCGGTCACTGACGTGAGCGGGCAGCGGGCGGCCACCATGGGTTGATGCATGGATTAATGATAGTGGTTCAGGGGCGGAAGGTGGCCACGCCCAGGGCATCGGCAACACCGTCGGGGCGCCGTGCCAGTATCTCGGCGGGACGCACGCTCTGGCGCAGGTCCATGTCGGCCTCGGTGCGTACCAGCTGGCCGCGCAGGGAATGGGGCAGCACCTCGACGATCTCCACATCGACGAACTGGCCGATGAGGCGATGATCGCCGCTGAAGTTGACCACCCGGTTGTTCTCGGTACGCCCACGCAGCTGCATCAGATCCTGCTTGGAGGGGCCTTCGACCAGAATGCGCTGGATGCTGCCCTGCATCTGGCGGCTGATCTGCTGGGCATGGCTGTTGTTCAGCTGCTGCAGCCGCTGCAGGCGTTCCTTCTTGACCTCCAGGGAGACATCATCGGGCATGTCGGCGGCCGGGGTCCCCGGGCGCGGGCTGAAGATGAAGCTGAAGCTCATGTCGAAGCGGATCTCCTCGATGAGCTGCAGGGTCTTCTCGAAGTCCGCCTCGCTTTCATCCGGGAAGCCGACGATGAAATCGGAGCTGATGGTGATGTCCGGGCGGGCGGCGCGCAGGGCGCGGATCTTGGACTTGTATTCCAGCGCCGTGTGCGGACGCTTCATCATGGTGAGGATGCGATCCGAGCCCGATTGCACCGGCAGGTGCAGGTAGCTGACCAGCTCGGGGGTATCCCTGTACACCGCTATGATGTCATCGGTGAACTCGATGGGATGGCTGGTGGTGTAGCGAATGCGATCGATGCCATCGATGGCCGCCACCAGGCGCAGCAGTTCGGAGAAGCGGCAGATTCCGCCATCATGGGTGGCGCCGCGGTAGGCATTGACGTTCTGCCCCAGCAGGTTGACCTCGCGCACCCCCTGTTCCGCCAGCTGGGCTATCTCGTAGAGGACGTCATCCAGCGGCCGGCTCACCTCTTCGCCGCGGGTATAGGGCACCACGCAGTAGGTGCAGTACTTGGAGCAGCCTTCCATGATGGAAACAAAGGCGGTAGGGCCCTCGGCGCGCGGCTCGGGCAGACAGTCGAATTTTTCGATCTCGGGGAAGGAGACATCCACCTGGGCGCCACGCCCGGCCTGGACCTTTTTGATCATCTCCGGCAGGCGGTGCAGGGTCTGGGGGCCGAACACCACATCCACCTGGGGCGCCCGGCTGCGCAGCGCCTCGCCTTCCTGGGAGGCGACGCAGCCGCCGACGGCGATCACCAGGCCGGGATTGCGTTTTTTAAGCTCCTTCCAGCGTCCCAGCTGATGGAACAGCTTCTCCTGGGCCTTTTCGCGGATGGAGCAGGTGTTGAGTACCAGCACGTCGGCTTCTTCCGGCAGCTCGGTGGCCTGGTAGCCATGGGCCGCTCCCAACAGATCGGCCATCTTGGACGAGTCGTACTCGTTCATCTGACAGCCCCAGGTTTTGATATGCAGTTTTTTGCTCATGCTCATGCTCATGGACGGTTCTTGCGTGGCTTGCTGAGTGGCTTTATGGACCGCGTATTCTAAACATAATTCCCGGGGCGGGCCAGATTATATACAACCATGGCCTTGGTAGGGGCTTGCGCGCGAAAATGGCCGCCGTGGCTGGGGCCTGCGCCGTGGCTGGGCTACAATGCGCCGTCATTCGATTCGGGGAGGAGTGTCCATGACCGACGCATCCATGCAGTGCTGCGACATCGCCATCATAGGGGGCGGCATGGTGGGCGCCGCCCTGGCCTGCCGGCTGGCCGTCAGCGGCCTGCAGATCCGGCTGGTGGAGGGGCAGGCGCCGGCGCCCTTCGAGCCGACCCAGGCGCCGGATCTGCGGGTGTCGGCCATCAGCCCGGCCTCGGTGGCGCTGCTTGAGCAGTGCGGCGCCTGGGAGGCGGTGCAGGCGATGCGGGTCTGCCCCTACCGCCGTCTCGAGACCTGGGAGCAGGGCGGTCCGGCGACCCGCTTTGGCGCTGCCGAGCTGGGATTGCCGGAGCTCGGCTTCATCGTTGAAAACCGGCTCATCCAGCTGGCGTTGTGGCAGCGGCTAACCGCGTTTGCCAATGTGCAGATAGCTTGCCCGGCCAGGCTGGTGACCCTGAGCCAGCAGCCGGATGGCGTCCGCCTCGGGCTCGATGATGGCCGCTGCCTGCAGGCCCAACTGGTGCTGGGCGCCGACGGTGCCGGTTCCCGTACCCGCGAGCTGGCGCATATCGGGTTGAGTGCGACCGATTACCGTCAGCACTGCCTGCTGGTGAGCACGGAGATCGAAGGCGGACAGCAGGACATCACCTGGCAGGAATTTCACCCCAGCGGGCCGCGCGCCTTTTTGCCGCTGCATGGCGAGCAGGCCTCCCTGGTCTGGTATGACAGCCCGGCGCGGGTGCGGGCCCTGGCGGCGCTCGGCCATGAAGCGCTGGCACGGGAAATACGCCGTCATTTTCCGGCGCGGCTGCCGGCACTGCGGGTGACCGGCTGCGGTCATTTTCCGCTGACCCGCCGGCATGCCCAGCGCTATGTCCAGGGGCGGGTGGTGTTGCTGGGGGATGCGGCCCACAGCATCCATCCGCTGGCGGGGCAGGGGGTCAACCTGGGCTTCAAGGATGTGCGTGCGCTGAGCGAGCGGCTGCTGGCGGCCTGCGCGGCCGGCGAGCCCTGGGACAGTCCGCGGCTGCTGGCCGGCTATCAGCAGGCGCGACGGCTGGACAATAGCCTGATGCAGACGGGCATGGATATCTTCTATCTGGCCTTCAGCAACGACCTGGCACCGCTGCGGCTGGTGCGCAATCTGGGATTGCTGGCGGCCGGGCATGCCGGGCCGCTCAAGCGGGCCGCGCTCAAGTATGCCCTGGGGCTGTGACAGCCAGGGGTGGAAACGGGCACAAGCAGCGGACGGGGCCTCAGTCTCACCGGTGGCAGGGGAGCACATCGATGGCGGCAACCGGGATGAGAGGAATGAAAGACGAGAAGAGAAAAATGGTGGCTATGACGGGATTCGAACCTGTGACCCCCGCATTATGAGTGCGATGCTCTAACCAACTGAGCTACATAGCCGTAACCGGATATCGGCGCGCCAGGGTGGCGTTGTCGATGAAAATGGCTGGGGTGCTAGGATTCGAACCTAGGTATGGCGAGATCAAAACCCGCTGCCTTACCGCTTGGCGACACCCCAATGGTGCTTGTATATAAATGGTGGCTATGACGGGATTCGAACCTGTGACCCCCGCATTATGAGTGCGATGCTCTAACCAGCTGAGCTACATAGCCGTACCAGACAACATCACGGGAAGCCCCGAGCTGCTGTGCGGGCGAATTATGCGTATCTGACCCTGAGGCGTCAACCCCTTTTTCCGACACGCGGTGCGCTTGGCTAAGAATTGCGCGAGCCCTTTCATTCACTTGCATCCGGTGTGGCCAGCCACCCGCCTGGACTGTCACTGCTTGCCACGAATTGTCACCAGTTGGACAAGGTCCAACAAAGTCCGCTCACATGCCTCTGCTTAAAATCAGGGTGACAAGAGGGAATAACAAGCACGGAGTAGAGTCATGATCAGGTATTTGTTTGGCGTGTTGGCGCTGGGGATCCTGGCCTGGGCCGCAGCGCTGCCATGGGGGGCGCTCGGCACGGATTTTTTCTTCTGGCGCCATCAGGGCATTCTGTTGAGCGGGGTGCTGGCCACCGCCACCCTGGGCGGGCTGTTGTTGCTGGCCCTGCGGCCGCGCTGGCTGGAGCAGCGTCTCGGCGGACTGGATCGTCTCTACCGGCTGCATAAATGGATCGGCATCACCACCGGTGTGTTGGTGGTCTTGCACTGGGGGTTGACCCAATCGCCCGGCTGGCTGATTTCCCTCGGCTGGCTGGAAGCACCAACCGGCCGTCGCCATGGCACGCCGGATTTCTGGGTGGGCCTGGCCCGGGATGCCGGTGAACAGGCGTTCTATGCCCTGCTGGTGCTATTGCTGATAAGCCTTATCCGGGCCGTTCCCTATCACTGGTTCCGGCGC
>JBFHKO010000140.1:0-6833 GCA_041595355.1 Aeromonadaceae bacterium | reverse complement strand
CTCTGCAGCGCCTCGAATTCGTCCGGGGTATCCTCCAGCTCGCCGAGTTCCTTCTGGATGGCCTTCATCTGCTCATTCAGGTAGTACTCGCGCTGGCTCTTCTCCATCTGCTTCTTGACCCGGGTACGGATGCGCTTTTCCACCTGCAGCAGGTCGATTTCCGACTCCATCTTGGCCATCAGGAACAGGATGCGCTCGGCCACCTCCGGGATCTCCAGCACCTGCTGCTTGTCATCCAGCTTCAGGGGCATGTGGGCGGCCATGGTATCGGCCAAACGCGCCGGATCCTCAATGGCGGAGATGGAGGTGAGCACCTCGGGCGGGATCTTCTTGTTGAGCTTGATGTAGCCTTCAAACTGGCTGATGGCGGAGCGTACCATCACCTCCACCTCGCTCTCGTCGATATCAACCGATTCCAGATAGCCGGCCACACCGACGGAATAAGACTCCTCGTCGGTCAACTCCTCCAGGCGGGCACGCTGTACCCCTTCCACCAGCACCTTGACGGTACCGTCGGGGAGCTTCAGCAGCTGCAGTATGTTGGCGATGGTACCGACGGAGTGGACATCATCGATACCCGGCTCGTCGGTGGCGGCATCCTTCTGGGCCACCAGCAGGATCTTTTTCTCCTGCTCCATGGCCGCTTCCAGACACTGGATGGATTTTTCCCGGCCGACAAACAGGGGAATGACCATGTGGGGATAGACCACCACATCACGTAACGGCAATACGGGGATGACGATGCGTTCCGAACGCTCTAGATTCATAGATTCTTCTCTTGGCCTGAGTGCCATTCAGCAAAGCAGTTTGGAGAGTATATGGGGGCCCTTTGCGCAGATTCAATTGCTCAATGGGCAAAAAGCAGGAAAGGGGCACGCAGCCCCTTTCAAATGATTAAATTACCAGCATTTAGTCGCCGGAGGCGGCCTGTCTGTCCTGATTTTGGTATATCAGCAGCGGCTGGGATTCGCCCTTGACTACGGACTCGTCGATCACCACCTTGCCGATGTCTTCCAGTGAAGGCAGATCGTACATGGTGTCCAGCAGAATGCCTTCGACGATGGAGCGCAGGCCTCGCGCACCGGTCTTGCGCTCCATCGCCTTGCGGGCAATGGCCAGCAGGGCCTCCTCGCGAAACTCGAGTTCCACCCCCTCCAGCTTGAACAGCGCCTGGTACTGCTTGGTCAGGGCATTCTTCGGCTCGGAGAGGATCTGGATCAGCGCCTCTTCATCCAGCTCGGTCAGGGTGGCCACCACCGGCAGACGGCCGATGAACTCGGGGATCAGACCGTATTTGATCAGGTCTTCCGGCTCCACCTTGGCGAAGGATTCACTCAAGGTCACCTTCTTGTCCTTGGAGCGCACCTCGGCCTTGAAGCCGATACCGGTCCCGGTGGAGGAGCGCTGCTCAATCACCTTGTCCAGCCCGGCAAAGGCACCGCCGCAGATGAAGAGTATCTTGGAGGTGTCCACCTGCAGGAACTCCTGCTGGGGATGCTTGCGCCCCCCCTGGGGCGGCACCGCGGCGATGGTCCCCTCGATGAGCTTCAGCAACGCCTGCTGCACCCCTTCCCCGGAGACATCACGGGTAATGGAGGGGTTGTCGGACTTGCGGGAGATCTTGTCGATTTCATCGATATAGACAATGCCGCGCTGGGCTTTCTCGATATCGTAGTCGCACTTTTGCAGCAGCTTCTGGATGATGTTCTCGACGTCCTCACCCACATAACCGGCTTCGGTCAGGGTGGTCGCATCCGCCATGGTGAAGGGCACATCCAGCAACCGCGCCAGGGTCTCGGCCAGCAGGGTCTTGCCGCTACCGGTGGGACCTATCAGCAGTATGTTGGATTTGCCAAGCTCCACGCCATCAGCAGCATGACCATTGCGCAGGCGCTTGTAGTGGTTGTACACCGCTACCGCCAGTACCTTCTTGGCATGGGCCTGACCGATGACATAATCATCCAGGTGGGCGCGGATCTTGTGGGGGGTCGGGAGCGAATCTTCCTCACCACGACGCGGGCTGATCTCGCGGATCTCCTCACGGATGATGTCGTTGCACAGGTCCACACATTCATCGCAAATGTAAACAGACGGCCCCGCAATCAGCTTGCGTACTTCGTGCTGACTCTTCCCGCAAAATGAACAATACAGCAACTTGCTATGGTCGCCTTCACCTTTGCGCTTATCTGTCATTCAATAACCTCTATTACTACCGACAAGGAGAGTGACACTCCCGTTCACAGCCTGATCCCAGTGTATATCAGGCGACGGCATGTGTCAGTCCCGCTTGGTCAACACCGCATCCACCAGTCCGTACTCAACGGCCTGGTCGGCGGCCATGAAATTGTCGCGGTCCGTATCCCGCTCTATGGTCTCCAGGGGTTGCCCGGTATGGTGCGCCAGCAGGTTGTTCAGGTTGTTCTTGATCTTGAGGATTTCCATGGCATGGATCTGGATATCCGAGGCCTGCCCCTGAAAACCACCCAGGGGCTGGTGGATCATCACCCGGGCACTTGGCAGACAGAAACGCTTGCCCTTGGCGCCACCGGCCAGCAGAAACGCGCCCATGGAGCAGGCTTGGCCCATGCAGACGGTGCTGACATCGGGCTTGATGAACTGCATGGTGTCATAGATGGACATGCCCGCCGTCACCGAACCACCGGGCGAATTGATGTACAGGTAGATGTCCTTGTCCGGGCTCTCTGACTCGAGAAACAGCAACTGGGCCACCACCAGGTTGGCCATGTGATCCTCCACCTGGCCGGTCAGAAAAATGACGCGCTCTTTCAGCAGGCGGGAGTAGATATCGTAGGAACGCTCCCCCTTGGCGGTCTGCTCGACGACGATGGGGACCAGAGAATTCATGGGCGTATCGGAAGGCTGGTGAATTAATCTTGTCATAATGCGATGTTCCTAAAAAAAATGGCCCGCGTGAGATCACTCGGGCCATTATACGCATTACTTTTAGCAGTGAGTCAATTCGGATCAGGCAGCGGTTGCGGCTTTGTTGATCACTTCGTCAAAAGTCATCTGTTTTTCAGTCACCTGGGCCTTGTCCATGATGAACTCGACCGCCTGCTCTTCCACCGCCAGACTGCGGATGTTGTTCAGCATCTGCTCGTTCTTGAAGTAGTAGTCCACCACTTCCTGAGGATCTTCGTAGGCAGTGGCCATGGACTCGATGATGGACTTGACGCGGGCGTCATCGGCCTTGATGTCGTTGTGACGGATCACCTCGCCCAGCAGCAGACCGATGCGCACGCGACGCTCGGCCTGTTCCTGGAACAGCTCGTTGGGCAGCTGGGGCACATTGGCACCGTTCTGACCACCGAAACGCTGCATGGCCTGCTTGCGCAGCCCGTCGATTTCCTGCTCCACGGCCGCCTTGGGGACGTCAACCGGGTTCTGCTCCAGCAGCCCCTGCAGCACCTGCTCCTTGACGGCATTCTTCAGGCCCTGGGTCAGCTCGCGCTCCATGTTCTTGCGCACTTCGGCCTTCAGGCCCTCGACGGTACCGTCAGCCACGCCAAAACGCTGGATGAACTCTTCGGTCAGTTCCGGCAGCTCCTGCTTCTCGACCTTGTTCAGGGTGATGGCAAACTTGGCCGCCTTACCCTTGAGGTTTTCGGCGTGGTAGTCCTCCGGGAAGGTCACCTCGATGTCGAAGGACTCGCCGGCCTTCTTGCCGTACAGGCCATCTTCGAAGCCCGGTATCATGCGGCCGCCGCCCAGTACCAGATTGAAATCTTCGGCCTTGCCGCCTTCAAACTCGACACCGTCCACGAAGCCCACGAAGTTCATGTTGACACGCAGCTCGGCGGCGGCGGCTTCATCGGTCTCGACCCAGGTAGCGTGCTGCTTGCGCAGGGTCAGCAGCATCTTCTCAAGGTCAGCCTCTTCGACGCTGGCGACCGGCTTCTCGATCTGGATGGCTTCCAGGTTTTTCACTTCGAATTCCGGATAGACTTCGAAGGTCACGGTGAAGGTGAAGTCTTCACCCGGCTTCAGCTGGTTCGGTGCCAGGGTCGGCGCGCCAACCGGGCTCAGCTTTTGGGAGATGACGGCTTCAACGAAGTTGCGTTGCATCAGATCATCAGCCACGTCGGCGATCACGTTCTCGCCATACATCTTCTTGATGATGCTCATCGGCGCCTTGCCGGGACGGAAACCGTCCACGCGACGGGTCTTGGCCAGCTGATTCAGACGACCGTTGATCTCTTTTTCAATCTTCTCGGCCGGTACAGTGATGGTAAGACGGCGTTCCAGACCTTGGGTCGTCTCGACAGAAACTTGCATTCTTTTACCTCGTTCAACTCAGCACTTCAGTGCTGCCTCTGAGACTCTGATCAGCGAGGCGGCAGACCGCCCAACTCATCCTCGATAATGAAGACCGCTGTCTTCGTTTCAATAAGAAATGACGGCGCATTATAGCGATGCCATTTCGGCACGTCGAGCCATGCCGACCCCCGATGACAACCCGGCTGACCATTTTTACCCTCAGGCGGCGGTTTTCCACCCTGCCGGCCACATCAAGGCACCGCCGGGTCACCATGCAGGCCAAAGAGCCCAATCAGCAGCAGGCTGAGCGTCATGATAAAGGCCAGCGAGCCCAGCACCGCCAGGCTCACCCGCAGGCCGACGCCCCGCAACCGGCGCACGTCGACCTCCAGCCCCAACGCCGCCATGGCCATCAGGGTCAGCACATGACTGACCTCCAGCATGGGGCCAGTAATGGCGGGCGCCAGCAGCCCGGTGGAGCGCAGCAGGCCGACCATCAGAAACCCGAGGATGAACCAGGGAATGAGACGCTTCCAGCCCGGGCGTCGCCCCGGGTTGGCCCTCGGATAGCGCAGAGCCAGAAAGCAGACCACGGGGCCCAGAAACAGCACCCGCACCAGTTTCACCAGGGTGCCAATCTGGCCACTGAGGACACTGACCGGAAAGGTGGCCGCCAGGACCTGGGGCACCGCATAGACCGTCATGCCCGCCAGCACGCCATATTGATAGAAGGAGAGATCCAGCAGGCCGATGAGCAGGGGCAACAGCAACACCACCGCCACCCCCAGCACGGCCGTCATGGCAATGGCGGTGACCACCTCCTCGCTGTCGGCCTCGATCACCGGCGCCACGGCGGCAATGGCGGAGTTGCCGCAAATGGAGTTGCCGCAGGCCACCAGCAGCGCCAGCCTGGGCTTGAGTCCGAGGGCCCGCCCCAGGGCATGACTCGCCAGTATGGAGAGCACCACCACCAGGGCGATGGCCAGCAGCATGCGCGGCCCGGCACTGAGCAGGGCGGGGAAATCGACCGAGGCACCCAGCAGCACTATGGCCAACTCCAGCACGGGCTTGGCACAAAAACCGATGCCCGGCAGGCAACGTCTGGGCACCCAGCGGCCACTGCGCAGCAGCGCGCCCAGCAGGATGGTCAGCACCAACGCCTCCAGCAGGCCCGGCCCCCAGCAGCGGCGGACCAGCTCCTGCAACAGCAGCGCCAGCAGCACCACGGCCGCGCACAGCAGCACCCCGGGCAGGCGGCGGCGCCATCGTCGTGCCGAAGAGCCTGGCAGCATGAGGCTCGCGTTTGCATGCATGGGGGACACTCCAGCCGAATGAAACGGGGAGTGGCAGGGTAACGGCCACCTGAATATAATGCCAATACATGGTCATCATGATGGCAATAACCAAACGTTATGGCGCTTCCCCTGCACGCCCTGCGGATCTTTGCCGCGGTCGCCGAGCTGCGCAACTTCACCCGCGCCGCCGAGCGCCTCTATGTCAGCCAACCCGCCGTCTCCAAGATGGTACTGGAGCTGGAGCGGCAGCTGGATCTGCGCCTCATCGAGCGCGGCAGCCAGCCTCTGAAACTGACCGACGCCGGCGAGCGCCTCTATCAGCACGCCCGCGCCATCCTCGACGCCGAGCGCACCGCCGAAGCGGAGCTGGCCGCGCTGCGGGGACTGGGCACCGGCCGGCTGCTGCTGGGGGCCAGCACCACCATCGCCACTTACCTGCTGCCCACCATAGTCGGCCACTTTCATGAGCAGTACGCCGGCATCCGCATTACCATGAAGAGCGCCAATACCCGCCGCATCACCGACTTGCTGCTGGACTATCAACTGGATATCGCCCTGGTCGAGGGGCCGGCCGAGGATCCACGTATCGAGATGCGCCCCTGGCACAGTGATGAGCTGGTGATCATCGCCCCACCCCGCCATCCGCTGGCCGGACGCACCGGCCTGCCGCCCGCGGCCCTCGCCGAGCTGGGGTTCATCATGCGCGAGCCGGGCTCGGGCACCCGCAACGTCACCGAAGCCGCCCTGGCCCGCTGCAACTTGCAGGTACGTACCGAACTGGAGCTCGGCAGCACCGAAGCCATCAAGGAAGCCGTGGCGGCCGGCCTTGGCGTGGCCATGGTGTCGCGGGCCAGCATAGTCGATCAACTGAGCCTGCGCCGCTTGGTGCTCCTCGACGTGCCGGCCCTGCAGTGCCGGCGCCCGCTGTTCCAGCTACTGCGCAAGGGACGCCGCCCCAGCGCTGCCGTGGCAGCATTCATGCCCTATCTTTACGGGGAGACACTCTGTCTGGTGCACTAAGGGAGCGCAACATGTGGCATCAAACCTATTGGCACGGCGAATGGTGGTGGACGGGGCACAGCCTGTTCATGCTGCTGCTCGTGCCGCTGATCCTGGTCCCGGTATGGCAAATCTGCCGCAAGGCCGGCTTCTCCGGCTGGCTCTCGCTGCTGGTGCTGATCCCGCTCATCAACCTGTTGCTGCTCTACTTCGTCGCCTTCGCCGACTGGCCCGCCCTCAGCAAGCGCCGCCGGCGGGATG
>JBFHKO010000139.1:0-6839 GCA_041595355.1 Aeromonadaceae bacterium | reverse complement strand
GCTGGCGACATAGACCCGGACCCGGCCACGGCGCACTATCAGCACCTGATCCTTGGGATCCTGCGGCGTGCTGATGAGGTAGCCCTTGGGTACCGTCAGCGGTTGAAACCCCTGTAGAAACGGGGCGTGAGGCTCGGCGTCCAGCAGCGCGAGCAGATCGGTGTTGCGCATCAATACATATCCCGGCAAGGCCCCCCGAGGGCGGCCGCGTATCAGGCCCATGGCTCCGGCGCCAAGGCGCGCCCAAGCCGGGCGTCGTTCCGGTCTATTAAGCCCCAGCCAGCGGCCGGGGACAAGTAATGATGGCCGGGCACACCAACATTGATGGGGTCATGAGCACGCGGCACAGCGGCGGGCAAGTCACGGCTCTGGAGGCCCGGCCTTATTCCAGCAGGCTGCGCAGCATCCAGGCGGTTTTCTCGTGGGTCTGGATGCGCTGGGTCAGCAGATCGGCGCTGGCCTCGTCGTTGGCCTTGTTGACCAGCGGGAACAGGGCGCGGGCGGTGCGTACCGTGATCTCCTGACCATCCAGCAACTGGCGGATCATCTCCTGGGCATTTGGCACCTCGGTGGCTTCGCTGATGCTGGTGAGGCGACCAAACTCCTGATAGGTGCCGGGGGCAAAGACGCCGAGGGCGCGGATGCGCTCGGCGATCAGATCCACCGCCAGGGCCAGTTCGTTGTACTGGGTCTCGAACATCAGGTGCAGGGTCTGGAACATGGGGCCGGTGACGTTCCAGTGGCAGTAATGGGTCTTGAGGTAGAGGGTGTAGGTGTCGGCCAGCAGGCGGGACAGCCCTTCTGCGATGGCCAGGCGATCACTCTGGTCGATGCCGACATTGATGGGAAGAGAGGACATGGCGTACTCCTTGACGGATGGGAGCCCGTCGGTAAGCCGTGCCAGCGGCTGCCGACGGGTTCTGTTGACTACCCATCAAGTCTATGTGGCCGTCACTCTCTGCGCCAATGGATTAGGATTGCAAAAATAATCTAAAAAATAGATTTAAATGCGGGCCCGGGCTTAGCTGTGGCCTTCGTCCTTGGGATAGGGATAGCGCAGGTGACCGAAGCGGATGATGAACACCGTCACCGCCAGGATCAGTGCCGCACCGGCCACGCCCAGCAGGTGCCAGAGATCCATGTCCTTCATGCCGAGGATGAGATCCCGGGCCAGCGCCACTATGGCGATGTAAAGCGGAATGCGAATGGGCAGTTTGCCCAGCTGCAGGTACATGGCCACCATGGAGAGCACCTCCAGATAGATGAACAGCAGCAGCAGATCGGCCAGCTCCACCCGGCGATGGCCGATCATGGTTGCCACCTCCATGCCGAAGGCGATGATGCTGGCGATGGCCACCACCAGCAGACCCAGATGCTGGACCCAGTCCAGGGTCTTCTTGCCGAACAGTTGAATCAGGCTCATGGTGTTATCCGTTGTCAGGTGAGGGTAAGGGCAAAGGTCTATTTTATCCCGGATGCCCCCCATTCTTGCAACAAGGCGTTAACCCTGTCGAACATTAGCCAAACATGCCCCAGTAACTGAGCAGGGTGATGCCGATGCTGGTGGAGAGCAGCGAGCCCAGGGTGGTGATGGCGACGATGTTGGCCGCCAGGCCACCGTCACCGCCCATGGCGCGCACCATCATGTAGCTGGCCACGGTGGTGGGGGCGGAACTGATGAGAAACAGCATGCCCACCTCCTGGGGCCGCAGCCCCAGCAGCCAGCCGCCCAGGGTCAGCAGGGCCGGTATCCACAGCAATCGCAGCAGGCTGGCATGCAGGGGCAGCCGTACCCCGCTGCGCAGGGCGCGCAGATCGAGGGAGGCGCCGGTGCACAGCAGTGCCAGTGGCAGGGTCATGTCGGCGAAATAGCTGCCGGTTTTCAGCAGCAGCGCCGGCAATTCGACCCGGGTCAGCGAGAAGGGCAGTGCCAGCAGGATGGCGATGATGAGCGGGTTGGTGGCGATGCCCTTGAGGATGGGGCCGAGGCCCGGCTGACCTTCCGGTTTGAGGCTGCGGGTCAGGGTGATCACCGCCAGCACGTTGTAGAGGATGGTCAGGGCACCCACGTAGAGGGCGGCGGCGGCCAGTCCCTGTTCGCCATAGGCGTTGCTGACATAGGCCAGCCCCATCACCCCCATGTTGGCGCGAAAGGATCCCTGCACGAAGACGCCGCGCAGGCGCCGTTCAGCGATGGTGCGGCTGGCCAACTCCTCCAGCAGCAGGAAGATGGCCAGGGTCCCCAGCAGACCGTAGAGGATCATCAGCGGGCTGGCCATCTGGCTGAAGTCGGTCTTGACGATGCTGATGAACAGCAGCGCCGGCAGGGTGACTCTGAAGACCAGCTTGCTGGCGGCCTCGGTGAAGGTCTCGCCCAGTTGCTTGAGGCGCTGCAGCACTATGCCCATCACCAGCACCAGACAGATGGGACCGGTGATCGACAGGGAAAAGGAGAGGCTGGAGAGCAGATTCTGTTCCATAGGTGTCCTTACGGCGTGGGCCGGGCTCCGGCCCGCAAGGGGGGTGGGCCAGATCACGAATGATAACCGAGATCAGGGCCGGCAGACATGCCATTGCAGACTGGTTGCCGGGCGACGAATTTGATATGTTACGAGTAACATGTCCAACTGGGTCACCTATGTCAAGCAAACACCGCCGCCCCACCCTGCAGGACGTGGCCGACCGGGTCGGCGTCACCAAGATGACGGTCAGCCGTTACCTGCGGGAGCCGGGCCAGGTTTCCGCCGAGATGCAGACCAAGATTGCCGCCGCACTGGAAGAGCTGGGATACATCCATAACCGGGCGCCCGAGCTGCTTTCCAATGCCAAGAGCCGCGCCATCGGCGTGTTGCTGCCTTCCCTGACCAACCAGGTGTTTGCCGAGGTGCTGAGCGGTATCGAGTCGGTGACCGAGCCGGCGGGCTACCAGACCATGCTGGCCCACTACGGCTACAGCGACAAGGTCGAGGAGCAGCGCATTGCTTCGCTGCTCTCCTTCCATGTGGATGGACTGATCCTGTCGGAGAGCCGCCACACCGAGCGCACCCTGAAGATGATCCAGACCGCAGGGGTGCCGGTGGTGGAGATCATGGACAGCCGCTCACCGGCCATCCAGCAGGCGATCGGCTTTGACAACGAGGCGGCCTCGGCGGCCATGACCGAGCTGATGATACAGCGCGGCCACAAGCGTATCGTCTATCTGGCGGCGCGCATGGATGTTCGCACCCGCCTGAAGATGGCGGGCTATACCCGCGCCATGCAGGCCCGGGGGCTGGCCGCGCGGGACATCTCCACCGACGAATCCTCCAATTTTTCCCTGGGGGCCAAGCTGCTGGGCATGGCGCTGGCGCGTTACCCGGATCTGGACGGCATCATCTGTACTAACGATGATCTGGCGGTGGGAGCGCTGTTCGAGTGCCTGCGCCGGGGATTGAAGGTGCCGGAGCAGATCGGCGTGGCCGGTTTTCATGGTCACGATATCGGCCGGGCCATGGTGCCGCGGCTCGCCAGCGTGATCACGCCGCGCCGGGAGATAGGCCGGGTGGCGGCGCAGCAGCTGCTGGCCCGTCTCAACGACCAGCCCATGCGCGAGCCGCTTATCGATCTGGGCTTCGAACTCTGGCCCGGCGACAGTCTCTAGCAACGCGAGGGGACGGCGCCAGGCCGTCCCCTTGTCATGGCGCCTTTTGTGTATATGCGACGCCCTCAGGCCGGGCGCAGCTGCTTTATCTGCTCCACCGCCTGGCGGGAAAGCGCGCTGACCGCCGCCCAGTCGCCGGATGCCAGCTTGTCCGCCGGCAGCATCCAGGAGCCACCGACGGTGGCCACGCACTTGAGCGCCAGGTAGTCGGCCACGTTCTTCGGACCAATGCCGCCGGTGGGGCAGAAGCACACCTGGGGCAGCGGCGCACTGATGGCCTTCAGCGCCGGGGCGCCGCCATTGGCTTCCGCGGGGAAGAACTTGAGGTGCGTATAGCCCAGCTCCAGCGCCTGCATGATCTCCGAGGGGGTACTCACGCCGGGAATGAGCGGCGCCGGGCCCGTCAGGGCATGGGCCAGCAGCCCGGGGGTGAAGCCCGGGGAGATGACGAACTGGGCGCCGGCCTGCAGCGCCTGATCGTACTGGGCGGGGCTGAGCACGGTGCCGGCCCCCACCAGCGCGTCCGGCAGCGCCTCGCGGATGGCGGTGATGGCATCCAGGGCCGCGCGGGTGCGCAGCGTCACCTCGAAGACGGTGATGCCGCCGGCCAGCAGCGCCCGGGCCATGGGCACCGCCTGGGTCAGATCGTCGATCACCATCACGGGTACCACCGGCGAAGCCGCAAAAACGGTGGCGGGGGAAAGGGTCCAGCTCATATCGTTATCCTTCATTGTCGTTCCGTTACATCCAGGGTGAATCCACGTTGAACAGGCTGGCGCCGGTGTCCGCACTGGAGACCAGAGCCCGGTAGGGGGCGAACAGCTCGCGGCCGAGGCCATGGTGCTGGGGGCGCAGATCCGCACTCGCCAGCGGCCGCTCGCCGATGTCGTCCAGTACCTCCAGGCGGCCGGTGAGCGCATCCAGACGCAGCCGATCGCCATCGCGCAGCTGTGCCAGCGGCCCGCCCTTGCTGGCCTCGGGGGTCACATGGATGGCGGCCGGCACCTTGCCCGAGGCGCCGGAGAGACGGCCATCGGTGACCAGCGCCACCTGATGACCGGCAGCCTGCAGGTTGCCCAGCAGCGGCATCAGCTGGTGCAGCTCCGGCATGCCGTTGGCCGCCGGACCATTGAAGCGTACCACTATGATGACATCGCCAGTGAACTCCCCGGCCTGATAGGCGGCCGCCACCGCCTGCTGGGTGTCGAACACCCGCGCCGGCGCTTCGATGACCAGATACTCGGGCTTCACCGCGCTCACCTTGATCACCGCCCGGCCAAGGTTGCCTTGCAGCAGCTTGAGGCCGCCGCTCTGGCTGAAGACCGCGTCCCCGGCGGCGATGACGGCCGGATCGCGGGTCTCGGTCAGCGGCTGCCAGCAGAGCTGGCCATTGTCCAGCAGCGGCTGGCGCAGGTAATCCTGCATGCTGCCGAACACCGGGGTGGCGTCCAGGTGCAGCAGGCCGCGTTCGGCCAGTTTGTGCAGCAGCAGCGGCACGCCCCCGGCGGCCTGGAAGCCGTTGATGTCGGCCGGGCCATTGGGATAGACCCGGGTCAGCAGCGGCACCTGATCCGACAGGGCGCTGAAATCGTCCCAGGTCAGCACCAGGCCGGCGGCACGGGCCACGGCAATCAGGTGCAGGGTGTGGTTGGTGCTGCCGCCGGAGGCCAGCAGCGCCACCAGACCGTTGACCAGGGATTTCTCGTCCACCACCTGGTACAGGGGGCGGGCCTGCCGGCCGGAGGCCTGGGCCGCCAGCTGGCGCGCGGCCGCGTCGGTCAGGGCGGCGCGCAGCAGGCTGTCCGGCGGTACGAAGGCGGAGCCGGGCAGCATCAACCCCATGGCCTCGAACACCAGCTGGTTGGTGTTGGCGGTGCCGTAGAAGGTGCAGGTGCCGGGGGCATGATAGGCGCGGTTCTCCATGTCCAGCAGCACCTCGCGGCCCACCTGTCCGGCGGCGTACTGCTGGCGGATGCGCACCTTCTCCTCGTTGCTGATGCCGGTGGCCATGGGCCCGGCCGGCACGAAGGCGGTGGGCAGATGGCCGAAGCTGAGGGCGCCGATGAGCTGGCCCGGGGCTATCTTGTCGCAGATGCCCAGCAGCAGGGTGGCGTCGAAGGCGTTGTGGCTGAGGGCGATGGCGGTGGCCTGGGCGATGAGGTCGCGGGAGAAGAGCGACATGTCCATGCCCGCCTGGCCCTGGGTGGCGCCATCGCACATGGCGGGTACACCGCCGGCCACCTGGGCGCTGTGGCCCTGCCCGGCCAGCACCGCCTTGATGCGCTCGGGATAGTGCTGGTAGGGCTGATGGGCACTGACCATGTCGTTGTAGGCGCTGACGATGGCCAGGTTGGCGCGGGTCATGTCCAGCAGCTGGGCCTTCTGAGCGGAAGGACAGGCGGCGGCCACATGGGCCAGGTTGCCGCAGGCCAGGGTGGCGCGGGGGCGGCCCTGGGCGGCCTGCTCGGCCATGCGCGCCAGGTAGGCCTGGCGCAGGGGCGCGCTGCGGTCGCGGATCTGTTCGGTGATGCGGAGCAGGGTCGGGTTCATGGGCGAATACCTTGCAATGCGACCAGGCAGTGTTCCACCACCTGGCCGAGGGAGCCGGAAATGTCGATGCGCAGCACATCGGCTTCGTCGTCGCTGGGGCGCTCCAGGGCCTCGAACTGGCTCTGCAGCAGGCCGACCGGCATGAAGTGACCTGCACGCGCCTGCATGCGTGCCAGGATCAGGTCGAATTCCCCATCCAGGAACAGGAATTTGAGGTGCGGATTGCCGTCGCGCAGCCGATCCCGGTAGCGGCGTTTGAGGGCCGAGCAGACGATGATACCGGCCTCGTTCTTATGGGCCAGGCTGTAGGCCGCATCGTTGAGCCGCGCCAGCCAGGGGGCGCGGTCATCGTCGTTCAGCGGGGAGCCGCCGGCCATCTTCAGGATGTTGGCGCGCGGATGCAGATCGTCGCCGTCGATGAATTTGGCGCCCAGGGCCTGTGCCACCGCGCTGCCCACAGAGGATTTGCCGCAACCGGAAACCCCCATCAGGATGATGCTCTGTCCTGCCATGGTTAATGTTCCTCCCAGTTCTGATACGTCAGGTCGTTGGATGTTTAGCATCCTACCAGCGTTACCGGTATCATGTTACCGGTAACAAGGTGTTATGTGAAGCATCTCACAGTGAATTTTCCGTTGCCCCCCTCAGT
>JBFHKO010000138.1:0-6910 GCA_041595355.1 Aeromonadaceae bacterium | reverse complement strand
TGGGCCTTCACCCTTACCGACGGCGCCCTGCGCATGCTGGTGGTGCTCTACTTCCACCAGCTGGGCTATGCGCCGCTGGCCATCGCCAGCCTGTTCCTGTTCTACGAGCTGTTCGGGGTGGTGACCAACTTGGTGGGGGGCTGGCTGGGGGCCAGGCTCGGCCACAACCGCACCATGAACCTGGGGCTGCTGCTGCAGGTGGTGGCGCTGGGGATGCTGACGCTGCCGGATGGCTGGCTGACCCTCCCCTGGGTGATGCTGGCCCAGGCGCTGTCGGGGATTGCCAAGGATCTGAACAAGATGAGCGCCAAGAGCGCCATCAAGAGCCTGGTGCCGGCCGGCGCCCAGGGCAGCCTCTACCGCTGGGTGGCGCTGCTCACCGGCTCCAAGAATGCCATGAAGGGCATCGGCTTCTTTCTGGGCGGCGCCCTGCTGGCGGGGCTGGGCTTTCAGGGCGCCATGCTGGCCATGGGGCTGGGGCTGCTGCTCATCGGCCTGGCCAGCCTGGTGACCCTGAAAAGCGAGCTGGGCAAGGCCAAGGCCAAGCCGAAATTCCGCGAACTGCTCTCCAAGAGCCGGGCGGTGAATGTGCTCTCGGCGGCGCGGCTGCTGCTGTTCGGCGCCCGGGATGTCTGGTTCGTGGTCGCCCTGCCGGTGTTCCTGAGCCGCCAGTTCGGCTGGGACGTGGCCTGGGTGGGCGGTTTCATGGCCCTCTGGGTGATGGGTTACGGCCTGGTGCAGGCCCTGGCGCCCCGTCTCACCGGCAAGCGCAGTGGCCGGGTGCCGGATGGGGTGGCCGCGGTGGGCTGGGGACTGGGGTTGACCCTCATCACCCTGCTCATCGCCGCCGGCCTCTGGCTGGGCTGGCCGGCCCGCTGGACAGTGCTGGGCGGACTGGCGCTGTTCGGCGCCCTGTTCGCCGTCAACAGCTCCCTGCACAGCTACCTCATCGTCAGCTATGCCAAGGAGGACGGGGTGTCGCTGGATGTGGGCTTTTACTACATGGCCAATGCCGCCGGCCGGCTGCTGGGTACCCTGCTCTCCGGCTGGCTGTTCCAGCTGGCGGGGCTCGGGCTCTGCCTGTGGGTGTCGGCGGCCATGCTGCTGCTCTCTAGCCTCATCTGCCTGGGCCTGCCCAGGCAGGCGGCCACGGCGGGCAAGGCCGCCTGAAAACAAAAAACGGCTCCCGAAGAGCCGTTTTGTTGATTGCCGCCGGTGATGAGCCGGTTATTCCGTGGGGGTCAGGGTGATTTCCACGCGGCGGTTCTGGGCCTTGCCGGCCTCGGTGCTGTTGCTGGCCACCGGCTGATCCGGGCCCACCCCGTACATGCCGATGCGGTTCTGGTCGATGCCCTGGAGGATGAGGGCGCTGCCCACACTCTCGGCCCGCTGCTGGGAGAGGCGCATGTTGAGGGCGCGGGTGCCGGTGCTGTCGGTGTGGCCGACCACGTTGACGCGGGTCTTGGGGTACTCCTTGAGCACCTGGGCCACGCCGGTGAGGGTGTTGGCGCCGGCCGGCTTGAGCTGGCTGGAGTTGCTGTCGAAGGTGATGCTGTTGGGCATGTTGAGGATGATGTTGTCGCCATCACGCGCAACGGAGACGCCGGTGCCCTGCATCTTCTCCCGCAGCTTGGCTTCCTGGACATCCATGTAGTAGCCCGCGCCGCCGCCCAGGGCGGCCCCGGCGGCGGCACCGATGAGGGCCCCCTTGCCACGGTCGCTCTTGGAGGAGGAGGCAACACCGATGAGGGCGCCGGCGGCGGCGCCGAGGGCGCCACCCTTGGCGGCGTTGGAGGTTTGACGCTCGCCGGTATAGGGATTGGTGGTACAGCCGGTCAGGCCGAGGGCGCCGATCAGCAGGGCAGACATCAGGGTCTTGGTATGCAGCATATGACCATCTCCTTGCAGATGTGTTATGTCATGGCGGTGTGAACCGCTCTCGCAGGTTAATACGTGATTTTAATCCGGACGCCAAGGGGCAAGGCCGGTTTTTTCTCGTCGGGGCTATGCTTTAGCCTCAGGTTGTACGAGGATTGTGAACTGCGGACCGATGCGCAGGCATGGCTCCCGCACCCCGATAATCAAATCTGATTGGAACCCTATGGATGTGAATCTCCCCGCGCCGACGGATGCCGAGCGCCGTTATCAGGCCTGCCATGAGTGCGACTGGCTGGTGGAGCTGCCACCTCTGGCGGAAGGCCAGGCCGCCGAGTGTCCACGTTGCGGCCACGAACTCGGCTTTCTGCCCCATCAGGCGACCCTGCGACCGGTGGTCTATGGCCTGGCCGCCGTCATCATGCTGATCTGCGCCAACCTGTTTCCCTTTCTGAGCTTGCAGGTGTCGGGCCTCTTTCAGCAGATGAGCCTCTACGAGTCGGCCTCGGTGCTGCTGGATGAACATCATCCCTGGCTGGCGGCGGTGGTCTACCTGTTCATCCAGGTGTTGCCGGCCACCTGTCTGCTGCTGATGTTCTATCTCTATCTGGGGATCAATCTGGGACGGCGGCTGCCCTACCGGCGTACCTGCTGCCTGTGGCTGTTCCGGCTGCTGCCCTGGAGCATGGTGGAGGTGTTCCTGGTCGGGGTGCTGGTGAGCCTCATCAAGATCGCCTCGCTGGCCGAGATCGGCATCGGCTACGGTTTCTGGGCCTTCGTGCTGTTTGCCCTGCTGCTGCTGAAGACCACCTCCAGCATCGAGCGTGGCTGGCTCTGGACCCGGTTGGTGGGCCCTGCCCCGCTGCCGACCCGTCCGCTGCTGGCGGGGCGGGCGCTGGAGCAGGGACTCACCTCCTGTCACAGCTGTCATGCCCTGGTGGCCGCCAGCTGCGTGCACTGCCCGCGCTGCGACAGCCGTGTCCACGCCCGCACGCCCTACAGCCTGCAGGGCACCCTGGCGCTGCTGCTGACCGCCATGCTGCTCTACCTGCCGGCCAACCTGCTGCCCATCATGGTCACCGAGAGCCTGGGTGCCCTCACCTATTCCACCATTCTCGGCGGCGTGGTGCTGCTCTGGCAGCACGGCTCCTATCCGGTGGCCATGGTGATCTTTGTCGCCAGCGTGGTGGTGCCGCTCGCCAAGATGATGGCGTTGCTCTGGTTGTGCTGGAGTGTTTACACTGACCGCGGCTGGCATCGCCGCGGGCGTACCCGCCTCTACCGGCTGACCGAGTTTGTCGGCCGCTGGTCGATGGTGGACGTCTTTGTGGTGGCCATACTGGTGGCTCTGATCCGCATGGGCAAGCTGATGTCGATCTATCCCGGTGCCGCGGCCCTTGCCTTTGCCGGCGTGGTGGTGCTGACCATGCTGGCGGCCATGTGGTTCGATCCCCGGCTGATCTGGGATGCCCCTTCCGCCCCGCAAACAACGCAAGGACATGACGGTGAGTGAGTCCCAACCCTCTTCCCAGGCCAGGGTAACCCTGATGAAAAGCCTCTCCCCCATCTGGCTGGTGCCCCTGGTGGCCGCCGGCATCGGTATCTGGATGGTGGTCACCACCCTCAGCAATCAGGGGGAACTCATCACCCTGACGCTGGACAACGCCGAGGGCATAGAAGCGGGCAAGACCCCCATCAAGGCGCGCAGCGTCCAGGTGGGCCAGGTGCAGACGGTGCGCCTGAGCGAGGATCTCAGCCAGGTGACAGTCACGGCGCGGCTGAGTCCCGAGGCGACACCCTTGCTGCGCGATGACAGCCGCTTCTGGGTGGTCAAGCCGCGCATCGGCAAGAGCGGCATCTCGGGCCTGGGTACCCTGCTCTCAGGCGCCTATATCGAGTTGCAGCCGGGCCAGTCGGCCGAGGCGCGTACCGAATTCGATGTGCTCGACAGCCCGCCGATCACGGCGGCAGATGCACCCGGGCTGCGCATCGAGCTCAGCAGCGAGCTCGATGAGGCCCTGAGCGTTGGCGATCCCATCCTCTATCGCGGCTTCACCGTCGGGCGGGTGGAGCAGGCAGAATTCGATACCGCCAAGCGGCAGATGCGTTACCAGCTGTTCATCAATGCCCCCTATGACGGCCTGGTGACCAGCAACGTGCGCTTCTGGCTCAACAGCGGCGTCCAGTTCAAGGCTGCCTCGGATGGCTTCAGGGTACAGATTGGTTCCATGGAGTCGATTCTGGTGGGCGGCATCAGCTTCGATGTGCCCTCCGGCTGGTCGCTGGGCAAGCCGGTGGTCGATCATCGGGTCTTCAGCCTGTACGCCGATCAGGAGAGCATCACCGGCCGTCAGTACAAGGAGTACGTGGATTACCTGCTGCTGTTCGACGAGTCGGTGCGTGGCCTGATCAGCGGTGCCTCGGTGGAGTACCGCGGCGTGCCCGTGGGCCGGGTGCTGTCGGTGCCCTACAGCGGCAGCGGTACCGATCTGCTGAGCACCAGCACGCGCCAGATACCGGTGCTGATCCGCATCGAGCCGGGTCGCCTGAGCCAGGATCTGGACAAGGATAAACTGGCGGCCTGGGAGCAGGAGTTCGAAGGCGCCATCCGTCAGGGATTGCGGGCGGCACTGCGCACCGGCAGCCTGCTGACCGGGGCCCTGTATGTGGATCTCAACTTCTACCCCGAGCAGCCCCCGGTCAGCGGCTTCGGCCAGCTGGCGGAGTACAGGACCCTGCCCACCGTCTCGGGCGGCCTGGCGCGCATCGAACAGCAGGTGGTCAGCCTGCTGGACAAGCTCAATCGACTGCAGCTGGAGCCGGTGCTGGCCAATACCCAGAGCATGCTCAAGGAGTCCGAGCGGACCCTGCAGGCGATCCGTCAGCTGAGCGGCAGTGTCGACAAGCTGGCGGCTCAGTCCGCCACCCAAAAGCTGCCGGCCGAGCTGCGGCAAACCCTGCAGGATCTGCAGCAGAGCCTTCAGGCCCTGTCCTCCAACTCACCGGCCTACAGCGAACTCAACCGCAGCATGGAATCGCTCAACAGCCTGCTGCAGGAGCTCAAGCCGGTGGCGCGCAGCCTCAGCGAAAAACCCAATGCCCTGATTTTCGATTCGGGTAGCAGCCCGGATCCGCAACCGAGGAAAGCCCAGTGAGCAAACGTCTGTTGTCCCTATTGGCCTCTTTCTGGCTGGTCGCCTGCGCCGGCAGCGCGGGCCCGGCCTACTATGCCCTGACCCTGCCGGGAGATGCGCCGGCGGCCCAGACGGTGGGCCAGGGCCCCTTGCTGGTGGTGGAGCGGGTCGAGGTACCGGAGTATCTGCTGGGGCCCGGCATTGCCTTTCAGCAGGATGACGTGCAGCTGGTGACCGCCAGCCAGGCGCGCTGGGCCGAATCATTGGACCGGCAGCTGAGCCGCAGCCTGCTGGCGCAGCTGGCCCCCGCCCTGCCGGGAGTCGAGCTGGTGGAGGGGCCACGCGCCGGCGATGCCCCCCGCTTGTGGATGACGCTCAGCGCCTTCCAGGGACGCTATGATGGTCAGGCATTGCTGGCCGGCCACTGGCGGCTGGTGCGGGGTGAGCGAACGCTGGCGAGTGGCAGCTTCCAGCGCCGCGAGCCGCTGCAGGCGGATGGTTACCCGGCGCTGGTGCGCGCCCTGCGCCGCGGCTGGCTGGCCGAGGTAGACCTGCTGGGCAGTCAGCTGGCGGCCCAGCTCAAGCCCCGCTGAGCCGGCGCTGGCCGTCCGCGTTCACAATTTTCAAGGGCACCGCAAGGGTGCCCTTGTTGCAGGCGCTGACGTCGTTTCGGCGGCGGTTTATTGGCTGTAGCCATAACCGAGCATGATGGACCTGGCCTGATCGCCCTTGAGAAAGGCCAGCAGGGCCGTGGCGGCGGGGTTGCCCGCGCCCTTTTTCAGCAGCACGGCGTCCTGGGTCAGCGGGCTGTGCATCTCGCTGGGCACTATCCAGGCCGAGCCCCTGGTGAGCTTGCCGTCCTGGTAGATCTGGGACAGGGCCACGAAGCCCAGCTCGGCATTGCCGCTGGCCACATACTGGAAGGCCTGGGAGATGTTCTCGCCCTCCACCAGCTTGGGCGTCAGACTGGCCGTGAGGCCGAGCCGGGCCAGTACCTCCAGGGCCGCCTGGCCGTAGGGGGCGGTCTTGGGGTTGGCGATGGCCAGATGCTGGAAATCTCCCTGCTGGAGTACGCTGCCCTCGCCCGCCAGCTTGCCGGCATCCGGCGACCAGAGCGCCAGCTTGCCCCTGGCATAGGTGAACTGGCTGTCGGCCAGCGCCAGCCCTGCCGCCACCAGCTTCTTGGGGGTCTGGCTGTCGGCGCTGATCATCACTTCGAAGGGGGCGCCGTTCTGGATCTGGGCGAACAGCTTGCCGGTGGCGCCGGAGGAGAGGATCGCCGCATGGCCGGTCTCTTTTTTGAATGCGACCGCAATCTGCTGCAGGGGGGCCAGAAAGTTGGAGGCAACGGCCACCTGGATTTCATCGGCCATGGCCTGCCAGGGGGTGGCCAGCAACAGCAGCAGGGTGGAGGCCAGGCTTCGGGGGTTCTTGAACATGGTGTTGCTCCTTGCGGTATGAGGGTCGGTTTCGAAATCTGGCGTCGGGTACTGGCTGCGGTACTCCGTCATGCCCTGGTGGCTGTTGCAGCGGCCGGCCAGGCTTATGTTGTCTGCCGCATAACGAGTGCCGTGCACTGAAAGCGAGGCGGGCTGTCCGGGGTGCGGCCGCCACACTGATAACCTCCCTTTAAAATCAGCCTGATGCTTTTTGTTTTAGGCGGTGTTAGGGGCCGGTCATGGATGGCTGCCGGGTCGCTTTTATTTGTTATGTTGTCATGTATATAACGACGACCTGTACGCTTTGTCACATCCATATGGCCCCATTCGGCGGTGCACCGCTGCCGCGCCTCAGAGCAGGGCCACGGCCTTGATCTGGGCCCAGAGGTGTTGCCCGGGGGCCAGCTGCAGCTGGCGGGCGGAGCGCGCCGTGACCCGTGCCAGCAGCGGGCTGCCGGCCAC
>JBFHKO010000137.1:0-6971 GCA_041595355.1 Aeromonadaceae bacterium | reverse complement strand
GGTGGCCAGGTCGGAGGGCGCCTGGCAGAGGTTCAGCGGCAGGGCGGCAAACTGGCCGTGGCCGCCGCCATGGGTGAACAGCACCACGTAATCGTCGGGGATGGCCATCACCCGTCTGGCCGAGGCGATGGCGTGGTCGAGGATGGCCATGAATTCGGGCGAGCGGTGAGACAGCGCCAGGGAGGTGAGTCCCGGCTTGCTGAAACTGGCCGCTATCTCCTGTTCCACCGCCTTGGGCAGTGAGGTGGGGCCGGGACTGAAGTTGATGACCGCATCGGACGGGGCGGTGGAGCTGAGTGAGCCAACCAGGGCCGGATGGATAGCTGTATTTCCGTGGGTGTGGGTAGTCATTCTATTTTCCGCCTCCAAATAATCGAGAGGACCTGTCTTTCACGACAAATCTGCATCGGTTGTTGCCTATTTTTTCAGATGCGTCAGGCATCAAAAGATAAATCAGGCGTTGAACGTGAGCGTCAATTGCAAATATCACGCAGCCTGTGCCCTGATGGGGCGCGGCAGCCATTTCCCGGGTCCCATTTTTCATTCAGTCAGTCATGGGGCCTAACCTTGCGCCCAGTATGCAATTACGACGTCTGACCGTTTAGCGCCAACCCCAGCTTTTTGTGGTGCCAAGGGTTGGCTTGAGCCAGGCGCCGCCGGTCTGGCTGAAAACAGCCATTGCGTCATGACGAGCCGCGCGCCGGAATAGTCAAAAAGAGCGGGGGGAAATCAAGATTGCCGCTCTGGCAGCGGCACCACCAGCACGGGGATGCGCGAGCGGGACAACACGCTCTTGGCGACGCTGCCGAGGAAGGTCTCCACGACCCCCTTTTCGTGGGTGCCCATCACGATGAGATCGACCTCGAGCTTGCGCGACAGCTTGAGAATCGCCTCCGCCGGGAAGGATTCGATCACGTTCACGGATTTGATCTTCAGCTTGGCGTCCTGATCCTCCTCGGGCAGCGCGGCCCAGAAGGCATCCTGATCCTGCTGGATGCGGGCCTGGGCCTGGCTGTGGCGGTTTTCGAGCATCCGTTTTCGGTCCTGGACGTCCATCACATAGGCCTCCAGCGTCATCCTCGCTTCGCTGGAGAGCTTTTCCAGTACATGCAGGATATGGATGTCGGCGCCGGTGGTTTTGGCCAGAAACAGCGCATATTTGAATGCTTCGGCCGAGCCTTTTGACAGGTCGGTACTGTAGAGAATTTTATTGATGCTAACCAACATGATATCCCGCTCCTTGAAATGGCGGAGAGCTCGCCAGTCGAACTCTCCGCGGGTTGTATCAATAGCCAAACAGCTTCGGCAGCAGCAGTGAGATCTGCGGTATGAAGGCGATCATCACCACGGCAACCGTCATCATGAGGGCAAAGGGAATCGCCTTGGCCGTCACCTCCTCCAGCGGGGTGTTGGAGATACCCGAGGCCACGAACAGGTTTTCGCCCAGCGGCGGCGTCGCGAAGCCGATGGAGAGGGTGCAGACCATGACGATGCCAAAGTGGGTCGGATCGATGCCCAGGCTGTAGGCCACCGGCAGCAGCACCGGCGTCAGTATCATGATCGCGGCCAGGGTCTCCATGAACATGCCGACGAAGAGCAGGAAGACGATGATGAGCAGCCAGATGAGATAGAGGTTTTCAGTCAGCCCCAGCATCGACTCGGCGACCACGGCCGGGATCTGGTTTTCCACCAGCAGGCGACCGAAGGCCGTGGCGGTGAACAGGATCAGCAGCACGCGGCCGGAGAGCCAGGTGGTGGTCTCGAGCGAGCGCGCGAAGTCGGCCCACTTCAGCTCCTTATGCACAAACAGGCCGATGAACAGGGTGTAGAAGATGGCGATGATGGCGGACTCGGTCGGCGTGAACAGGCCGGTGTAGATACCGCCCAGAATGACCAGCGGGGCCAAGATGGACCAGATGCCCGAGCGCAGGGCGCCTTTTATCTGCGCCACTGACCAGCCCTCGCTGGTGCCCTGGTAGCCAAGCTTCTTGCAGCGAAGGTAGTTGAGCAGCAGCAGGCTGATGGAGATCACCAGCCCCGGCAGCACGCCGGCGACGAACAGCTTGGGGATGGAAACGCTGTCGAAGCTGCCGTACTTGGCAATCGCATCCTCGGGGACGGCCAGCCCCAGCGCCGAGATGCCGAAAATCACCATGGGGATGGAGGGCGGAATGACGATGCCGAGGCCGCCGGCCGAGGCGGTGATCGCCGAGGCATAGCCCCTGTCGTAGCCGCGACGGGCCATGGCCGGGATCATCAGCATGCCGACCGCGGCGGTCGTGGCCGGGCCCGAGCCCGAGATGGCGCCGAAGAACATGCAGGCCAGCACGGCGGCCGCCGAGATGCCGCCGGTAACCGGCCCGGCAAAGCTTTCGGCCAGACTCACAAGACGCCGTGATATGCCGGCGGCTTCCATCAGCGAACCGGCGAGGATGAAGGCCGGCAGCGCCATCAGCGGGAAGGAGCCGACGGCATTGAAGGCGATCTGGACCAGCTTGATCGGGTTCTCGTCCAGGTACAGGAAGGAGGCCAGTGCGGCCAGCCCCAGCGAGACCATCACGGGCGCGCCCAGCATCAGCAGCGCCAGGAAGGATCCAAACAGGATCAGAATAATGGATGTCTCAGTCATTTTTCATCTGGCTCCCATTTGCCTTGTCGTGACCAGCGCCTGTTTCCGAGGTGCCGGCGTTTATCAACTTGTTCATCTCTTTCGATTCCGGATCCTCGATATCGATACCCCGGACATATTTCAGATAATTCACCTGAATGATGCGCAGGCTCATCAGGGCGAAGGAAATGGGAAGGATCAAATAGATGTATTTCATCGGAATGCCCAGGGTCTGGGATTTCCAGAACAGGTTCATCTTGTTGAAAACAAAGTCGTAGCTAAGGTAGAGGAAATAGGCGTTAAAGCTGAGCCAGGCGATATCGGAGAGCAGTTCGCACGCTACCTTTATCTTTTCCGGCAGCCAGGCGTATTGAAAGGTGACCCTGTTATGGGCGGAGAGCTTGGTGGCATGACTGGCGCCGAAGAAGACGAACCAGACAAACAGGTAGACGGAGAGCTCTTCGCTCCAGGTGATGGAGTAGCCGAACAGCTCGCGTGAAATAATCTGCGCGAAAAGCAGCGTGATAAAGGCCACCAGCAGTATGCGGCACAGATAGCCTTCAATGTTGTTAACGATGGTTAAAATTGTGCGCATGAGTTCCAATTCCCGGTGGTAGGTTGTTCGTTTAACGTCCAAGACAACATGCCGAATAAGCGCCGGATGAAAAAATAAAACCGGCCCACATTGGGGAATGGGGGCCGGCATCAGGGGTTAGATTTCCTTGCGGTTCAGCAGACGCAGCAGGGCGTTGATCTTCTCCTTGCCGCCCACCTGCTCATAGAACTTCGGCCAGACCGCATCCTGGGCTTTCTTCACCCACACGGACTCGTCCTCGAGCTGGGAGATCTGCATGCCATATTTCGCGACCAGCTCTTGCTTGATGGCGGTCTCCTTATCCTTCAGCCATTGCAGGCTGTAGACAGTGGATTCCTTGCCAGCTTCCAGCAGTGCCTTCTGCACCTCCGGTGACTGATCCTGGAAGACGGACTCGGAGATGATGAGCGGCTCAAGCTGGAACAGGTAGTGCGTTTCGGTCAGGTACTTCTGGATCTCGGCAAACTTCATCGAGTAGATGGCCGCATAGGGGGTTTCCTGACCGGCGACCACGCCCTGCTGCAGCGCGGTGAAGGTTTCTGACCAGGCAATGGGGGTGGCGTTGATGCCCAGCGCGCTATAGGTGTCGAGGATGATCTCGCTCTTGGGCACGCGGATGGAGAGCCCCTCCAGATCGCTCAGCTTGGTGACCGGGCGCTTGGAGTTGGTCAGCATGCGGAAACCCGAGTAGGTCCAGGCCAGGATGCGCGCATTGGCCTGCTTGATCACCTGCTGGTTCAGCTCCTCGGCGATGTCGCTGTTGATGACGGTCTCGGCCTGGTCGATGTCTTCGAAAATATAGGGCAGGGCAAGAATGCCGATGGAGGGGCTGAACGGCGCCAGGTTGTTGCTGCCCAGCACAGACATGTCCAGTGTCCCCATGGCGACCTCATTGACCGTGGCCTGCTCGTCCCCGAGCTGGCCGTTGACGAACAGCTTGGCGCTGTATTTGCCAGCGGTTTTCTCCGACAGCAGCTCGGAGAACTTGAGCCCCAGTGCCTCCTGGGTGCTGCCGCCGCCGTCACCGACCGCCATTTTGAACTCCCCCGCCGCGAAACCGCTGGTGGAGATGATGAGGCCCGCCGTCAATGAAATTGCCTTAAACAGAGTACTTTTTTTCATGGTCATATCACCTTGTCTGGGGTTTTACATGGTGTCACCTCCGGTGAGGTGACTGTGGGGCTTTTTTTATTTTTATATTTAAAATCAAAAAATTAAGTTGCGGCCCTGGGCGCTTCGCCACCGGGCGGGAGCATCGTTTGTCAAACAATCCGGCACACCCTGATTCTGCCGCCATGGCGGTGTATTTGACACATGCTCCTCGCGCAGCGGTACGAGCCGTGACCGACGTCGCGTTATTAACTTACTGACAGCCAGTTTACAGCGCATAGGGCCAACGCTCCTTTCTTGATGGTCCAGATGGCGGTGGCGGCCAAAATCGCCAGTTTTAGGCCTGAAAATTGCACTGGTTCTGCCAACAGGCGCCGTTGTCCCTTAGGGGCACACTTTCTTGCTTGGCCTGAATCGATGTGAGGGGGGGGGATGTCCGATTTTCTGCTGCACCTTGAGTTGTCCCAGGAGCGTAGCTACCAGCAACAGATCCGCGAAAAGCTGATTGATCTCATTCAGCAGGACCAGTTCGGTCAGCAACCGCTTCCCTCCAGCCGCAAGATGGCTCAGCTGCTGGGCGTGTCGCGCAATACGGTGGTGCTGGTCTACGAAGGGCTGGTGGACGATGGCTATCTGGTCTCCCGTGAGCGCAGCGGTTTTTTTGTCAATGACCAGCTGCGTGGCGAGCCGCGCCTTGCAACGGTGCAGTCACTGCCGACACGACGGGATGATGAACCAGATTGGTGCAAGCGGTTCCAGCAACGGCCGTCGCAGATGCCGGCGCTGGACAAGGACCGCAACTGGATGGCCTACCCCTATCCCTTCATCTACGGTCAGGTGGATCCCGAGCAGTTTCCGCTCAACGCCTGGCGCGATTGTACCCGCCAGGCCCAGAGCCGGAGCATGGTCCGCGATTGGGTCGAGGATATGGTGGATGCGGACGACCCCATGCTGGTGGCACAGATCCGCCAGCAGGTGCTGAGCAAGCGCGGCATCTCCGCCAGCCCCGACGAGGTCCTGCTCACCCTGGGCTCCCAGAATGCCCTCTACATGCTGGCGACCCTGCTGGTGGGTGACGGAACCCTGCTGGGCGCCGAGGAGCCCGGCTATGCGGATGTGCGCAATATCTTCTCCCAGGCGGGTGCCGGGCTGCGACCGCTGCAGCTCGATGAGCAGGGGGTGCGTACCGGTGCCCAGCTGCGCGGCTGTGACTACCTCTATGTGACCCCCAGCCATCAATATCCGACCACGGTCACCATGCCGATCGAGCGGCGCAAGGCGCTGCTGCAACAGGCCTATGAGGATGACTTCATCATCATCGAGGATGATTATGAGAGTGAGGTGAACTTTCTGGCGGCCCCCCAGCCGGCGCTCAAGAGCCTGGACCGGTGTGGACGGGTGATCTACATGAGCAGCCTCTCCAAATGCCTGTCGCCCGGGCTGCGGCTCGGCTACATGGTGGCGGACAAGGCGCTGATCGCCCAGCTGCGGGCCCTGCGGCGCCTCATCTATCGCCATCCACCGCTGAACAACCAGCGCACCGCGGCGCTGTTCATCGCCCAGGGCCATTACGACAGCCATATTCGCAGCATGCGCCAGCTGTTCGAGCACAAGTGGCACCTGATGGCCGAGGGGCTGGCGACGCACCTGTCCCAGTGCCATGTCAAGGCCACGCCGGGCAGCTTCTGTTTCTGGGTCCGGCTGCCCGAGTCGCTGAGTGCGCTCGAGCTGACCCGGCAGGCGGCACAGCAGGGGATCCTCATCGAGCCGGGCGATCCCCTGTTTCAGGTCCAGCCGGCGCCGAGCGGCTATTTCCGCCTCGGCTTCGCGGCCATTCCGACTGAAAACATACTGCCGGGTCTCAAGCAGCTGGGGGCGCTCATCGACCGCTGCTGCCTGACCCAGGTGCAGCCGCGTCGGTTGGCCGGCTGATCCGGCCCTCTCGCCTTCCTTATATATAGGTACTCTCCAGACCGGAGGGGCTGGCATGCCAGCTCCTCCGGTCTGTTTTTTGCCCACGCCATCAGGGTGGGCCGCTCTCCGGCCGCTGGCCTGATAGAATTTCACCTCTGGCACTAATGGCGACATATCCCGTCGTTTAATCTGCTGTTAACCAGTGATGAGCTTGGCTCATTTGCCAAAATAGTAGCTTCAATCACTAATTTGTTTTCTGTGACTGGTTTTATCGGCTGCTGCAACCTGAGGGGATACGAAATGGCACAGTGTGTCTTGATCACCGGGGCGACCTCCGGCTTCGGATTGGCAACCGCGCGTCGATTTGCCCGCGAGGGTTGCAAGCTGGTGCTCACCGGCCGTCGCGAATCGCGCCTGCGGGCGCTGGCTGACGAGCTGGGGGCCCTCACGGCGGTGCATACCTGCACCCTGGATGTGCGCGACGCCGCGGCGGTGGCGCGGGCGGTGGCCGAATTGCCGGAGGAATTTGCCCGGGTGAGCGTGCTGGTCAATAACGCCGGTCTGGCGCTCGGCACCGATCCGGCCGGCATCGCCAAGCTGGATGACTGGCACACCATGATCGACACCAATGTCACCGGCCTGGTGAACATGACCCATGCCCTGCTGCCGACCCTGCTGGCGGCGACGCCGGCCAGCATCATCAACCTGGCATCCATTGCCGCCCACTGGCCCTATCCGGGCAGC
>JBFHKO010000136.1:0-6998 GCA_041595355.1 Aeromonadaceae bacterium | reverse complement strand
GCTGTTGCAGGCAGGCAAAGTCCAGCGCCGGCAGGTGCAGGTAGATGGCACCGCCAGGATGGTCTATCTCGATGCCGCGCAGATCGATGGCGTTCTCCTCCAGGCGAGTCAACAGCGCCCGTGCCAGCCCCATACGGTCCTCACAACTGACCTGCAGTCGCATCTGTTTTTTGCCTCCCTGATGACCAGCATGCGTGATTGAGGCTCGATTATAGGGTGTCGCCGTCGTCGTCGCTTCATCTTGTGCGCCTGATCTGGCGCCAAGACAACCCAGCGTGGCGCCACCTCGACTGGCTGCAGCGGGTCGCCGCGGCTCATTGGACGAGCCGCCCTCGAAACCGATGCCGGCTTACGGCCTCCGACTTGACATAACATCACTGATAACGAGGTAACCGGGAAGCAGGAATGCCGCCCTGATCCCGCCCCGGCCCTGTACGCATTCGGCAACTGGCTCCGGATGAACTAGGCTTGAAGCGTTTGCCCCCACCCGAGGAGAGCTCCATGACTGATCCCGTTCGTGCCGCCGATGGTCCCTTTGCCGTCGAGGTGACTGCCGGAAAGTGCTACCGCTGGTGTGCTTGTGGCCGCAGCGACAATCAGCCCTTCTGCGATGGCTCCCATGCCAGCACCGATCTGCAGCCGGTCAACTACACGGCCGAGCAGGATGGCACCGTCTATTTCTGCGGTTGCAAGCAAACCGGCCAGCCGCCGCTGTGCGACGGCAGCCACAAATGCTGAACCCGGCGTGAGGCGGTGCTCCCAGGCCGTGGCGGCTCAGGAGGAAGGAAAAGGATCGCAAGACGTGGCCGCCCAGCGAGCAATCTCGGCAACGATGGGCGCGGCGTCGTTGAAACGGCGGATGGTGGCAAACAGCGGCTGTGCCTGGGGGTACTGCACCCGCAGGTAGCTGAACCACTGTTTGACTCTGTTGGGGTAATAGCGCCCCTTGTCGCCGATCACCTCCAGCTCGGAGTAGCGCAGCAACAGGCTCAGCACCTGCTCCCAGGGCATGGGCGTGGCATTGAGCTGCACCACCTGACCGAGATTGGGCAGGTTGAGGGCGCCGCGGCCGACCATGAGATCGGTACAGCCGGTCACCTGGCGACAGCGCACGCCATCGGCATGGTTCCAGATCTCGCCATTGGCGATCACCGGGATACGCAGCCGTTCGCGGATGGCCCCTATCGCCACCCAGTCAATGGCCTCGGCCCGATAGCCATCCACCTTGGTGCGCCCATGCACGGCCAGCTCACTGGCGCCGGCCTGTTGTACCGCATCGGCGATCTCGAGACTGTGCTGGCTGCTGTCCCAACCAAGGCGGATCTTGGCCGTCACCGGCTGGGAGGCCGGTACCGCCTCGCGCATCGCCTTGAGGATTCTATAGAGACTCTCCGGCTCCTTGAGCAGCACGGCGCCGCCCTTGGACTGATTGACCAGTTTGGCCGGGCAGCCGAAGTTGGCATCCACCCCCGGCGAGCCCAGCTCGATGGCGCGCACGGCATTTTCTGCCATCCAGCAGGGATCCTGTCCCAGCAACTGGATGCGCACCGGGGTACCGCTGCGGGTGCGACCGCCCTGGCGCAGCTCGGGACAGAGCTTGTGGAAGGTGCGCCGGGGCATCAGCTGATCCACGACCCGCAGAAACTCGGTCACGCACAGGTCGTAGTCGTTGATCTCGGTCAGCAGCTCCCGCATCAGGGGATCCAGCACGCCTTCCATGGGCGCCAGTATCAGCCGCCCCGGCTTGTTGGTGGTCATCATTCTGTTCCTCTCCACCGCCGGGCAGGCTGCATCCGGCGGCGATATTTGCTCTAATGGGCGCATTGCCTCTTGGAGACCCCCCATGTACCAGCCCCTCAGCCCCGAGCAACTGCTCGAAACCGCCTACGAAATCTTCCTGCAGCAGGCGGCCGATCACCTGCCGCCGGAGGACATCGTCGACATCACCCTGGAATTCGAGGAGCGCGGCGCCGTGGAGTCGACACGCCCCACCGGCGACTGGGTTCAGGAGCTCGGCGGTCCCTTCGACATCGAATCCTGGATCGAAGTCTGGATCGGCCTGCTGGATCACCAGGAGGAGTTCAAGGTGCTGTACGCGAAGTTGTTGCTGCCACGGGACCCGGCCAGCCGCGATGTGCATATCCGCTGGAAACCCGCCTTCTGAGCGCCTCTAACCTCTCAGGGCGGACCTGCCGCACGCCGGCGCGCCAAGCAGGCCGGACAAAGGCAGGCCGTCCCTGGCTCGGGGGGCGGCCCGTCGAGAGGGGGCTGCCGCAGGCACCAGCAGCCCGCCATGGGCTCACCGGCCGCCAGGGCACAGCCATTGGGCTGACCACAGCCCGGGCAACGGGACGCCGCGGACGACGCTCCGCATGCCGGCGTAGCCGGTGCCTGGGCATCGCGGCTCACTCCCCCGCCTCCGGCAACAGCCGAATGCCATCATCGTCGATACTGATGCGGCCCTGCTTGAACAGGCCGCCAATGGCTTTCTTGAAGCTGCCCTTGCTCATGGCCAGCTGGGCGTAGATAAGCTCCGGACTGCTGCGATCGCCCAGCGGCAAAAAGCCCTGCTGTTTGCGCAACTTGGTCAGTATGCGCTCGGCAGCATCATCCGTGCCGGCCAAACCGGGGCGGTTGAGGCTGATATCCAGCTTGCCATCCTCGCGGACCCGCTTGATATACCCTTTGGCCGGTCGCCCCACCTGCAGGCGCCCGAAGACGTCGCTGCGAAACAGCAAGCCCCAGAATTGCTTGTCAACGATGACCTTGTAACCGAGATCGGTCTGCTGGGCGATGAGCAGCGACACTTCCTGACCCTCGGGATAGGGTGGAATGGCCTGGCTCAGGTAGTGATCCAGGCGACTGGTGGCCGCCACCCGGCCCTCATTGTCGAGATAGAGAAAGACCACATAGGTCTTGCCTACCTGCATGGGCTGCGCCTGCTCCCGGCTCGGCACGAAGAGATCCTTTTTCAGCCCCCAGTCCAGAAAGGCACCAATGCGGTTGGCCGAAACCACCTTGAGACCGGCAAATTCCCCCACCTCGGCATACGGCTTGTAGGCGGTGAGCTCCAGCTCGCCATCGGCATCCAGGTAGGCAAACACCGGGACCGGCTGCCCCACGGCGACATCCACCGGCAGCTGGCGGCGGGGCAACAGACGTTCACCGAAATCACCGGCATCCAACCAGGCCCCGCGGGCCTCCAGACGCAATACCGGCAATGCATTCATGTGTCCTAGCTGGATCATGGACAGGGCTCCACTTGAAAGTCAGGGCCGCCGAGACGGCGGCGCAGAAGGGCGACATAGTAACGAGCCGCCCGCCAATCGCAAATAGCGCTGTGCGCCAAAGCCTCATTTTACGCGCTTTCGGCCGGACAAGGGGCGCGCTCAGCCCCCGAAACCGTCCCGCCCCTGGCCACCGGACGGTCGGCAGTTGCACTCTTGCTGCCGGGATCCTACAGTCCGAACCATAAAACGGCCGTTCCCGGCCCCCGACCGACCACGAGGAGCCCCCCATGTACCGTAGCGCCCATGTCATCCGTCATCTGCAATTCGAAGATTTGGGCAGTTTCACTACGCCCCTGGAGGAGGCCGGCTATCGCATTCATTACCTGGAGGCCGGGCTCGATGATCTGACGCTGGCAGCCCAAAGCGATCTGTTGATTGTATTGGGCGGCCCCATCGGAGCCTACGAGGAGACGGGTTATCCGTTCCTGCACGACGAGCTGGCCTTGCTGCGCACGCGCCTGGCCGCACAGCGTCCAACCCTCGGCATCTGTCTCGGCGCCCAGCTGATGGCGCGCGCCCTGGGTGCCAATGTCTATCCGGGGCCCGCCAAGGAGATCGGATGGTTTCCCCTGACACTGACGCCCGAAGGCGCCGACTCTCCCCTGGCGTCGCTGGATGGCGAGCTCACCTCCATGCTCCACTGGCATGGCGATACCTTCGATCTGCCCGAGGGCGCCACCTTGCTCGCCTCCACGCCCCTGTGCCACCACCAGGCCTTCAGCCTGGGCCACTATGCGCTGGCCTTCCAGTGTCATCCCGAAGCCGATACCCGGCGCATCGAGCAGTGGCTCATCGGTCATGCCGGCGAGCTGAGTGCCCTCGGCACCGACCTTGGCGAATTACGCCGAGAAAGCCGCCAGCATGGCGCCCGTCTGCGCCGCCAGGGTCAGGCCTGTCTGACCCGCTGGCTGAACCTGCTGGGCTGAGCCTGCAGACAACGGCTATAGTCCTTGAGACAGCGGCGAATTTACGCCACTATCCTCCACCCAGGACGGGACCATCCCCGGAGCCCGCCCGGATACACAGAGAAGATGAGATGACGCAATTATCGGCCGATGTGGCCAACAACCTGGCGCTGTTTATTGCCGAAGTCAAAGGGCTCGGCCAACTGTGGGGCCTGCAGCATGGCGATGACTGGGTCGTCTGCGACTCGGCCGAAGTGGAGCAGACCGATGTGCTGCCGCTGTGGTCCAGCGAAAGCTATGCCCGCGCCCATTGTGTCGAGGAGTGGCAGGATTACCAGCCGGTCGCCATCTCACTGGATGACTTCTTCGATGAGTGGGTCAATGATCTGCAGGGCGATGGCGTCCTCATCGGCACCAACTGGAATGCCGACATGGAGGGCGCGGAGGTGGATCCCATCGAGCTGGCCAAGGAACTGGCGCGCGTCGACGACTGAACCGCCGCGCTGCGGACAACGGCGTCATAGCACCTATTCCATGGGCTCGTGATCCCACTCCCCCGGTCGGGTCATGGCCAGGGGAGAAATCCAGCGGTCGAACTCCTCGGCGCTCAGATAGCCCAAGGCCAGCGCCGCTTCGCGCAAGGTCTGCCCCTCACGGTGCGCCAGCTTGGCAATGGCGGCGGCCTTGTCATAGCCGATATGGCGATTCAGGGCCGTCACCAGCATCAGGTTGCGCTCCAGGTACGCCGCTATCACCGGCAGGTTGGGTTCGATGCCCAGTGCGCAACCATCGTGAAACGCCGCACAGGCATCGGCCAGCAGTTCGATGCTTTCCAGCACATTGTGCACCATCACCGGCTTGTAGACATTCAGCTGAAAGTTGCCCTGGCTGCCGGCAAAAGCCACGGTGGCATCGTTGCCAAACACCTGCACACACACCATACTCAGCGCCTCGCACTGGGTTGGGTTCACCTTGCCCGGCATGATGGAAGAGCCCGGCTCGTTTTCCGGAATGATGAGCTCGCCGATGCCACAGCGGGGACCGCTGGCCAGTCAGCGCACGTCGTTGGCCAGCTTCAGCAAGCCGCCTGCCAGGGTGCGCAGCGCCGCCGACAACTGCACCAGAGCATCATGAGCCGCCAGGGCGAAAAACTTGTTGTTCGCCGAGCGAAACGGCTGCCCAGTCAGGGTGGCGATATGCGCCGCCGTGCGCTCGCCGAACTGCGGATGGGCATTGAGCCCCGTGCCCACCGCCGTGCCGCCGATAGCCAGATCCAGCACCCCCGGCAAGGCGGCATGCAGCGCCGCCTTGCCGAAATCAAGCTGTGCCACCCAGGCGCCCATTTCCTGACCCAGCGTGATGGGGGTGGCGTCCTGCAGATGGGTCCGTCCGGTTTTCACTACCTTCCGATAGGCCTCCGCCTTGGCTGCCAGGGTGTCGCGCAAGCGCCCCAGGGCCGGAAACAAACTCAGATGCAACGCCTCCACCACGGCGATATGCATGGCGGTAGGGAAGGTGTCGTTGGACGACTGGCCACAGTTGACATGATCATTGGGGTGCACCGGCGTCTTGCTGCCCAGGGTCCCGCCCAGCAGCTCGATGGCCCGGTTGGCAATCACTTCGTTGGCATTCATGTTGGATTGAGTGCCCGAGCCGGTCTGGAACACTACCAACGGGAAGTGCATATCCAGCTTGCCCTCGATCACCTCGTCGGCGGCCCGCGAGATGGCCTCCGCCAGCTCGGACCTGAGCTCGCCCAGCTCGGCATTGGCCTCGGCAGCAGCACGTTTGAGTATGCCGAGCGCGCGGATCATGGGCCGTTGCCAGCGAAAGCGCGTTACCCCGATGGGAAAGTTGGCAATGGAGCGCTGCGTCTGAGCCCCCCAGTAACGGTGTGTAGGCACCTCGATGGCGCCCATGGAGTCATGTTCGATACGGCAATTCTTCATGGGCGGCCCCCGCTGAGAAAACTGATTGCCTCAAGTATGGACCAGGCCGCCGGCTCTGCGCCCCGGCGCAGCCACTCGCCAGAGGAACTATAATAGGGGCATTGTTGCCTCTTATTGTCTCTTGGAGCCTCCCGGCTATGGATACCAGCACCCATGATATCAGCGCCCTGTTTGCCCAACTGGGGCTGCCCAATGATGAACCCAGCATCCAGCGTTTCATCCATACCCATCGGCTGAGCGAAGGGACAGCCATCGCGCAAGCCGACTTCTGGAACCCGGCTCAGGCCAGTTTGCTCAAGGACGCGCTGCAAGAAGACTCTGACTGGTGTGATGCGGCCGATCAGCTGGCCTGCCTGTTGTCCGACGCCCACGGCTAAATCTGCCGCTGGCCGCCCGCAGCAACAAACCGTCCCATCCCGGCTTGCCCTGTCGCCAGGGCTATCCGACAATGGGCGTCCGATTTTTCACGCCGCCCGAGCCATGTCCCGTCCACCGTTTCTGTCCCCTGCGTTGTCATGGCTACCCTTGTTGACGCTGCCCCCCCTGTTGCAGGCCCTGCACCACTGGGGCACGGATCTCGCCTTCCAACGCCATAGCATACTGGCCGGCGAATGGTGGCGGCTGTTGAGCGGCGGCTGGGTGCATACCAACCTGGCTCACTTGGGCATGAACCTGCTGGCACTCGGCCTGCTCTGGCTGCTGTTTGCGCGGCCACGCTCCCCCTGGTACCGGCTTGCTGAGGTGGCGCTGCTGGTGCTACTGGTTGATATGGCGATCCTGCTGCTCGAGCCAGGCACCCGACGCTATGTCGGCCTCTCCGGTGCCCTGCATGGACTATTTGTCTGGGGCTGCGT
>JBFHKO010000135.1:0-7028 GCA_041595355.1 Aeromonadaceae bacterium | reverse complement strand
CGGATCCGGAGCGCATGAGCAAGCAGCGCGCCTATCTGCAGACCTGGCATCTGGGCAGCGAGCGGCTGATCCCGCCCGCCATGGTCGGTGCGGCGCTGGCTGCGCTACTCGACGAGCGGGCGGTCGAGCCCGAGCTGGCCCGCGCGCTGGCCGCCCGGGCCCGGGATGGTCTGCAGGCGCTGCGGCGGGCGCTGGCTACCTGAGCAGGCTGCCTGAGCGGGTTACCTGAGATAGCTGCGCAGCAGCGTCACCAGCTGCTCGACATCGGCGCTGCGCTGGGCCGGCGCGACCACCTCCGGGCCCAGGTGCTCGCGGATATGCCCCTCCAGCACCTCGGTCATCAGGCCGTTGACGGCGCCGCGGATGGCGGCAATCTGCTGCAGTATGGCGCTGCATTCGAGCTCCTGCTCGAGCGCCTTCTCCAGCCCCTCGGCCTGGCCGCGGATGCGGCGCACGCGCGTCAGCAGCCTTTTCTTGTCCTTGAATACATGTGACATGGGCGTGCCCTGTTGTTCCCGCTTATACTGGGGGGTAGTATATTGCGACCATCCCTACCGAGGCCAGTCGCATGTCAACACATCCGCTTTCCGATGACGGAAGTCACTCCCACCAGTTCGATCAGGGCAATCCGCTGGCGGAGCGCAACACCCGCTGGGCGCTGCTGCTCACCGTCGGCATGATGATCGCCGAGATCCTGGGCGGCTGGCTGTTCAACTCCATGGCGCTGCTGGCCGATGGCTGGCACATGAGCTCGCATGCGCTGGCGCTGGGGCTTTCGCTGCTCGCCTATGGCGCCGCCCGGCGTTTCGTGCGCGATCCGCGCTTTGCCTTCGGCACCTGGAAAATCGAGGTGCTGGCAGGCTACACCAGCGCGCTCTGCCTGGTGATGGTGGCCGGATTGATGCTCTACCAGTCGATCGAGCGCCTGATAACGCCGACGCCCATCCACTATGATCAGGCCATACTGCTGGCCCTGCTGGGGCTGCTGGTCAACCTCGCCTGCGCCTGGCTGCTGAAGGGCGGTCATCACCACCATCACGATCATGGTCACGACCATGATCACCCCCATCATCACGGCCATGATCACCACCATGACATGAACCTGCGCGCGGCCTACCTGCATGTGCTGGCCGACGCCGCCACCTCGCTGCTGGCCATCCTGGCCCTCATCGGCGGCAAGTACTGGGGCGCCAGCTGGCTGGATCCGGTGATGGGGCTGGTGGGTGCGGCGCTGGTCAGCGTCTGGGCCTGGGGATTGCTGCGCGACAGCGCCCGGGTGCTGCTCGATGCCGAGATGGATGCGCCCGTGGTGGCCGAGATCCGCGAGGTCATCGATGCCAGCCCCGGCCAGGTGCGTATCAGCGATCTGCACGTCTGGCGGGTGGGCAAGGGTCACTATGCCTGCATTCTCTCGCTGAGCACCGAGGCGGATCTGGATGCCAGCTTCTTCAAGCGCCAGCTGAGCATGCATGAGGAACTGGTGCATATCACCGTGGAGATCAACCGGCGTCCCCGGGCCGCGCTGGCGCTCTGAGACGGCTTGCCGCCAGAATGTGATGGCCATCCGGTTTTTTGAGTAACCAGATGCTCAAGAGGCTCTCACTGATTCATTGTGGGTGCCTGCCGGCCCGCTGTCGGGCGTGGGGAATGAGGGAGCACCAGGGCATGCTGAAATATCTGCGGGGGCTGCGAGCCCGGACCTTTGGGTATCTGTTTCTGCTGGGCCTGGTCGCCGCTCTGGCCGGTTACGGGATGTCCTCCGCGCTGCTGCAACGGAGTCTGCACGACTACGAGCAGCGCCACATCCAGGCGCAGCTGCAGCAGCTGTGGCTGACCTTCGAGTCCCGGCGTCAGACCCTGTCGAGCCATAGCCAGGATTACGCCCTCTGGGACGAGACCTACGACTTCATGCTGAGCGGCGATCCCGCCTACCTGCGGCGCAACTTCACCGCGGGCGTGCTGGCCAATCTGGCGGCCGATCAGGTGCTCTTCATCCAGGCGGACGGCCGCCTGCTGACGGGGCTGGATGGCCGGGGGCCGACGCCGCGGCGGCTGGACTCCGGTGCCTGGCGGGCGCTGGCGCCCCTGGTGGCGCGCTACCTGCCTCATCTGTCGGCCCAGAAGGCGACCCTGTATGGCTGGCACAACGGCGAGCCGCTGCTGCTGGCGTTTCATCCCGTACGCAACACGGATGCGGATCGCCCGTCGCGGGGCTGGCTGCTGTTCGTGCAGCACCTGGATGCCACCCGGCAGCAGCGGATCGCCAGCCTGGTCAAGCTGCCCTTCACCCTCGCCGAACACCCTCCCTCGCCCCCCGGCGCGACGCTGTTGCAGGCCAGCCGGCGGCTGGGGGAGCGTCCGGGGGAGGCTGAGGTGCATCTGAGCATTACCCGTCCCCCCCTGCTGGCCAAGCAGCTGGCCGATGCCCGGTGGCTGTTGCTGGGCAATTCGGCGCTGGTGCTGCTGGTCTCGCTGCTGGTGGCCGCGGTTCTCTTCGAGCGGCTGATACTGCGCCGCCTCAGCCTGTTTGCCAACCTGGCCGACCGCCGGCGCCAGGATCACGGCATGGCGGTGCACTTTCCGGTGCGCGGCGACGACGAGCTGGACCGGCTGGCCCGCTCGCTCAACGCGCTGATGGGCGAGGTGAGTCAGGTCGAGCAGCATCTGCACCACGAGATCCGGCGCGACAGCCTGACCCGCCTTGGCAACCGTACCTTCCTGCATGAGCAGATGCAGCTGTATCGGCAGTTGGTGGCGCAGAATCCGGAGCTGGAGCTGGCCCTGCTGCTTATCGATCTGGATGGCTTCAAGCTGATTAACGACAGCCTTGGCCACGGCGTCGGCGATCAGGCGCTGACCATCATCGGCGAACGCATTCGCCATGCGGCGCGCGGCACCGACATCACGGTGCGCCTGGGCGGCGACGAATTCGCGGTGCTGTGCCTGCAGAGTGTGCAGGAGCGGGGCGCGGAACGGCTGGCCAGCCGCATACTGGAGCAGGTCGCGCTACCGCTGGACAAGCTGCCGGTGCAGGTCACCATCAGCTGCTCCATCGGCATTGCCTACAGCCAACAGGGGGCCCTGGCGGCCGACGAGCTCATCAGTCATGCGGATCTGGCCATGTACGAGGCCAAGCACAGGGGCAAGGGGCGTATCTGCCGCTATTCGGAGCGCATGCAGGTGCAGGTGAACCAGCGCATGCGGATTGAGCAGCAGCTGCGCAGCGCCATTGCCGCCGGACAGCTGGAGGTGTGGTTCCAGCCCATAGTGCGGCAGCCCGGCGGGGAGATCGTCATGGTCGAGGCGCTGGCCCGCTGGCCCACCGCGGAGGGGTACTGTCCGCCGGATCAGTTCATTCCCGTCGCCGAAGAGGCGGGGCTCATCGGTGCCCTCGGCGCCTGGGTGGCCCAGGCGGCCATCTCGGCGCTGCCGCGGCTGCGCCGCCAGTGTCCCGGCCTGCACCTGAACATCAACCTGTCGGTGCTGCAGCTGCTGGAGGAGGATCTGGTGGGGCGTCTGACGGCCATGCTGGATCAGACCGGCCTGCCGCGGCAGGCGCTGCACCTGGAGCTGACCGAAAGCCTGTTCGCCCATGACAATGGTGTCATGCAGCGGCGCGTCCTGGAGCTGGCCAATGCCGGTTTCGAGCTGCACCTGGATGATTTCGGCACCGGCTACTCCTCCCTCGGGCGGCTGCAAAGCCTGCCCATGTCGGCCCTCAAGCTGGATCGCTGTTTCGTGCAGCAGCTGGAGGCGGAGGATGACGAGCGCATGGTGCGCAGCATTCTGTCGCTGGGCAGCCAGCTGGGCATGCAGGTGATTGCCGAGGGGGTGGAGACGCTGGCGCAGCGGGAGCGCCTGCTGGCGCTCGGCTGCACCCTGATGCAGGGATTCCTGTTTGCGCGGCCCATGCCCGAGGCGGCGCTGACGGCCTGGCTGGCGCAGCAGGCCGGGGTCACGCGGCCGGAGCCGCTGCCAGCGCTGGGGCCGCAGCCCCAGCCCCAGCCGGAGGGCTGAGGCTCAGCCGATCGCCGGTATTGCCAGCCAGGGCTGGCTCTGTTCGCTGGTGGCCAGGGCCTGCAGGGCCGCGGCCGGGGTCAGGGGGCGGTAGAAGAGGAAGCCCTGCATCTCGTCCATGCCCAGCTCATGCAGCTTCTGTTGCTGCTGGCGGGTTTCCACCCCTTCGGCCACCAGGGTGAAGTCGAGGCTCCGGGTCATGTTGGCGATGGCCTTGACCAGCTTCTCGCCCGGACCGTCATCCACCACCTGCCAGACGAAGGCGCGATCCAGCTTGACCACGTCCAGGGGGTACTTGCACAGGGCGCTCAGCGACGAGTAGCCGGTGCCGAAGTCATCCAGTGCCAGCCCCACCCCCAGCGCCTTGATGCGTTCCATGGTGAGCCGCGACTCCTCGGGCTGCTTCATCAGCAGGCTCTCGGTGATCTCGATGACCAGCTGGGCCGGCGCTATGCCGGTCATCTGCAGGGTATCGTGGATGCTGTCCACCAGGGAGGGCGTCGCAAAGTGGCGCGCCGAGATGTTGACATGCACCACCAGCGGCGGCTGCTCGGGGCGGCGGGTGCGACTGCAGTCGGCGATGAAGCTGCAGGCAGCGCGCAGCATATGTTCGCCGAGCACAGTAATGATCTCGCTGGATTCGGCGATGGGGATGAAGGTGGCCGGCGATATGGTGCCCAGCTGCGGATGTTGCCAGCGCGCCAGGGCCTCGAAGCCGAGTATCTGGCCGGTGCGGGCATTGACCATGGGCTGAAAGTGGGGGGCCAGCTGGCCGGTGTAGATGGCGCGCGGCAGATCCATGCGGATGCGCATGGCCGCCTCGGCCTCCCGCTGCAGCGTCCGGTTGAAGAGCTGGATGCAGCCCGCTCCGATCTCCTGGGCGCGGGTGGCGGCATAGTTGGCGGCGCGCAGCACCTCGTCCGCCTGGTCATAAGTGTGGTCGCCCACCAGCACGCCCATGCTCACCGAGATATCGGTGTCCATGTGATCGAGCTGCAGGGTGGTGGTCAGCTGACGGCGCAGGCGCAGGGCCAGCCGCAGCGGCCGGAAGGCGCCGCTTATCCGTGGCAGCAGCACGGCAAACTGTTCGCCCCCCGGATGGGCCAGTATGGCCTGATGGGTGAGGGGGGCCAGCTTGCCGACCAGGTTGCGCAGCAGTTCGTCGCTGAGGGCCTGGCCGAAGGTGGTGTTGACGCTCTTGAATTGGTCCACCGTGATCAGCAGCAGCGCAAAGCCTCCCTGGCGCTCGGCCTGCAACTCCTTGAGGCGCGCCTGCAGGCGCTCCCTGAGCAGGTAGCGATTGGCCAGGCCGGTCAGGGGGTCGTAGTAGGCCAGGCGGTTGATCTTCTGCTCCTGCTGCTTGCGCAGGCCGATATCGCGAAGGTAGAGGTGGTAGGCCGGTTGCCCTTCGCGCAGCACCTTCATCGCCACCACTTCGCAGGGCTTGCGAAAGCCGCGGCGGCAGATGAACTCCCATTCGAAGAGGGGGTCGGCGCTGTCCATGCGCTGGAGCAGCGCCTCGACGGCACCCGACTGGGCCACGGCGTGCAGCCTGGCCAGCGGCTGGCCGATGAGCTCCCGGTGATTGCTGTAACCGAACAGGCGCAGGGTGGCGGGGTTGACGTCCAGGATGCGCTGCCCGGCCACGATCAGCATGGGGTTGGGCGACTGGGCAAACAGGGCGCGCGCATCCCGGGTGAGGTTGGCCAGGCTGCGGTTGAAGTTCACCTTGCTCCTGACCAGCCGGTCGATGAGGCTGCCGAGCAGGGCCACTTCGTCGTGACCGGGGATCTGCAGCGGGGCGTCGTAGTTCTGCAGTACCAGGCGCCGCAGCCCCTGACGCAGCAGGTTCAGGCGCTGGCCGATGTGATGGCGCAGCAGCCAGAACGCCAGGCTGCTGAACACCCCCAGGCTCACCAGCAGGGTGCCGAGAAAGGCGAACAGCAGGCTCTTGCCCTGCTGCAGCATCACCCGCGGTTCCTGTAATTCGATGACCAGCGCCGGGGCGCCGGTGATATCCGTGAGCAGCTGGTAGCCCCAGATCTTGTCGCTGTGGGTGCTCAGATAGGGGCGCTCCAGTGCCGCCCCGGTCGCGGCACGCAGCGCCGCCGGCAGTTGGGCATCGTCGGCGCGGCGCAGCGCGGTCTGGTGACCCACTATTGCCTGGTAACGGCCGGGAAAGAAGGTGCTGATGCGTTGTCCCCACAGCAGCCAGCCGCCGACGGGGCTGCGGTGAGAGCTGTCGCGGATCGGCTGCAGGCTGATGAGCAGCGGCTCGCCGGCCAGCACCAGCAGGCCGCCGAGGCCGGGTTCGGGCTGCCTGGCCAGCGCCGGGAGCTGGCGCCCCAGCACGCCGTCGGCGGCCAGCGCCGCCTGCACGTCGGCGGCCAGCGGCCGCACCTGCCCCCCTGCGGATTGATAGCTGGCGCCTTCCACCAGACGGCCATCCAGGCTCAGAAAGGCCATGAATTCGAGCTCATTGGTGGCGAAGCTCTCCGGCACCAGGGTACGGGCGCGAAACTCGCTGTCGCCGCGGGTCACCAGCCGGTAGGCATCGTCCCAGTTGGCCCAGTCGAGGGTGTTGCGTTCCAGCCGCTGGCGGCTCAGGTCGAGCATGGTGCGCACGCCGGCGAGGCTCTCGCGCATGTTCTGCTGCTCGATCTGCCCGAGGGAGCGGTAGAGGGTGAGGCCGGCCAGCAGCAAGGCGGTCAGGATGCTGCCGACCAGGGTCGCCAGCATGATGACGCGTGCGCGTCTGGCCAGGCTCATGTTCGCGTGCCAAATGCTTATCATGATGCGGCGGTTCCCTCGCTCAAAGTGTGTTCCTGACGCGGACCTGTGGCGCCATTGCGGGGTGGCGGCAGGGTTGGACTATCCGGGAAGAGGATGTTCGGAGACGGTCAGCGTAGACGAAAGCCGATTGTAGTCGGATCCGTACTGCTCAGACAACCGCCAGCACGGGTTCCCGGGTGATGCCGCTCACGCCCTCGCCGCTGGCGTCCACCCAGGGG
>JBFHKO010000134.1:0-7049 GCA_041595355.1 Aeromonadaceae bacterium | reverse complement strand
AGAGCAGCAACAGCAACAGCGTCTGATAGGGCAGCTGCTCGGTGATCCAGAGGGGGATCTCGTGCATGCCGCTGCCGCTGAAGCCGCCACCGAACAGCGACAGCACGCCGAAACTGCCGGCCAGCAGCATGCTCAGCGCCACCACCCGGCTGCGCCGGTTGCCGTGCAGCGCCAGGTAGGCGTCCTGAGTGATATTGACCGCCCGGTTGAAGGCATAGCCGATGGCGCCCATGAAGCAACCGAGCAATACGAACAGCACCAGGGTGCTCAGCGCCGGCCGCTCGAAGCTCGGCAGGGAGAAGACCGGCTCGGTGCCCAGCAGCAGCTGGCGGGTGATGGTCGCCAGTATCACCGCCATGCTCACCGCCTTGACGGAGAGAAAGGAGTAGCGAAACTGGGGCCGCATCTCCTCCAGCACAAACAGTATCCCGGCCAGCGGCGCGTTGAAGGCGGCCGACAGCCCCGCCGCCGAACCGGCGGCCAGCAGGGCATGGCTGGCGTCCTTGGGCAATTTGAACAGATCCGCCACCATGCGCCCCAGGTTGCCGCCGATCTGGATGGAGGGCCCTTCCCGCCCGAGTATCATGCCCGAGCTCAGAGAAAGCGACCCGCCGAAAAACTTCACCGGCAGCACCCGCCACCAGCGCACCGGTCGCAAATCGTCCAGTGCGCCCTCAATCTCGGGGATGCCGGAGCCCCCCGCCTCGGGCGCGAAGCGGTGGGTCAGGTACATGGCGACGCCGCCCAGCAGGGCGCTGCCGACGAAGGCCGCCACCCAGATCCAGGCACCGCTCGCCTGACCGACGCCTGCCAGCCGCCACGCGATGATGCCGTCCACCAGCGCCTCGAAGCCGGCGCAGACGGCCCCCGCCAGCACCCCGGCAAGCCCCGCCAGCAGCAGTATCTTGGGCGATGTATGATCCCGCTTCACGAAGCGACGAATGACGGCCCGCAGGCGACGGCGCCGGCGCGAGGTATGGGTACGACGACGAGCGGAACTCAAGGATGGCATGGTGGTAGGCAAACTCCCTGCGTGACGGTAGCCGGTTCGGTTTGTCCCTCTCCGGCTTTTTGCTATATTCCGGGCCTATTATCACAGGAAAACGGTCACAGGTTGAGCCTGGATTGGCATAGGAATCCCATATGAGCGCCACGTTAGCCCCAAGCAAGTCCCAGCAACTGTTCGAGCAAGCCCGCCACAGCATCCCCGGCGGCGTCAATTCGCCGGTGCGCGCCTTCAACGGGGTCGGCGGCACGCCACGCTTCATCCAGCGGGCCGATGGTGCCTACCTCTACGACGTGGATGGCAATGCCTACGTGGACTATATCGGCTCCTGGGGCCCCATGCTGCTGGGACACAACCACCCGGCCATCAAGGCCGCCGTGCTGGCGGCGGTGGAAAATGGCCTGAGCTATGGCGCGCCCACCGAAGTCGAGGTGCGCATGGCCGAGACCCTGGCCCGGCTGCTGCCCTCCATGGAGATGAGCCGCATGGTCAACTCGGGCACCGAAGCCACCATGAGCGCCATCCGCCTGGCGCGGGGCTTCACCGGCCGGGACAAGATCCTCAAGTTCGAAGGCTGCTACCACGGCCATGCCGACTGCCTGCTGGTCAAGGCCGGCTCCGGCGCCCTGACCCTGGGCCAGCCCAACAGCCCGGGGGTGCCCGCCGACGTTGCCAAGCACACCCTCACCGCCACCTACAACGAGCTGGCCTCGGTGGAAGCCGCCTTTGCCCGCTATCCGGACGAGATCGCCTGCATCATCGTGGAGCCGGTGGCCGGCAACATGAACTGCATCCCCCCGCTGCCCGGCTTTCTGGAAGGACTGCGGGCCCTGTGCGATGCCCATGGCACCCTGCTGATCCTCGACGAGGTGATGACCGGCTTTCGCGTCGGCCTGCAGGGAGCCCAGGGCCACTACGGCATCCGCCCGGATCTGACCACCCTCGGGAAAATCATCGGCGGCGGCATGCCGGTAGGCGCCTTTGGCGGCCGACGCGACATCATGGCGCACCTGGCCCCCGTCGGCCCTGTCTACCAGGCCGGCACCCTGTCCGGCAATCCGGTGGCCATGGCCGCCGGCCTCGCCATGCTGGAGGCCATCCAGGCGCCCGGCCTCTATGAGCAGCTGGCGGACAAGACCCGCCAGGTGGCCGAGGGGCTGAAGGCGGCCGCGGAGCGGCAAGGCATCCCGCTTGCCATCACCCGGGTGGGCGGCATGTTCGGTTTCTTCTTCACCCGCGACACCGAGATCAGCCGTTTCGAGCAGGTGACCCGCTGCGATCTGGTCGCCTTCAAGCGCTTCTACCACCTGATGCTGGAAGAGGGCGTCTACCTGGCCCCCAGTGCCTTCGAGGCCGGCTTCCTCTCCCTGGCCCATGGCGAGGCGGAGATAGCCCATACCCTGGCCGCGGCCGAGCGCAGCTTTGCCCGCCTGGCCGCCGGCAACTAGACTCTCAGCAGAGCGCGCTGACTGTCCTCAAGGAGCATCTCATGCACGGCAACCGCATACTGGTCCGCCCCGAGCAGGCCCTGCCGGGACGCACCACCCCCCGGCAAGTCGGCGTCCACCTGGTCAACGGCCGGCCGCTGGCAGGCCCCTACCCTGCCGGCCTGCAGCGTGCCTATTTTGCCATGGGCTGTTTCTGGGGCGCCGAGCGGCTGTTCTGGCAGCAGCCGGGGGTCTGGGTCACCGCCGTGGGCTATCAGGGCGGTTACACGCCCAACCCCCATTACGACGAGGTGTGCAGCGGCATGACCGGCCACGCGGAAGCGGTACTGGTGGTATTCGACCCCGAGCGCATTGGCTATCGGCAGCTGCTGCGCCTGTTCTGGGAGCAGCACGATCCGGCCCAGGGCATGCGCCAGAAAAATGATGTCGGCACCCAGTACCGTTCGATGATCTTCACCTGCGACGACCAGCAGCAACGGCTGGCCAGTCACAGCCTGCAAAACTACCAGCGTGCCATGGCCGCCGCCGGCGATCCGCGGACCATCACCACCGGCATAGTGCCGGCCCCCCCCTTCTACTTCGCCGAAACCGAGCACCAGCAGTACCTGGCCAGCCACCCCCATGGCTACTGCAACCTGGGTGGCACGGGCATCTGCCTGCCCTGAATCCCGACCACTGGCCGGGCGGCTAATCCCGCCACAGCGGAGCGAACCCGAGGGGTTTGAGCCACACCCTGTCGCTTAATCCGGCGTCCACGACTGCCGGGTCAGATCACTCCTTGTTCCGACCTCCGTATCGCTCGCCGTGGCCCCCTATTCCGGCAAGGGAATGAACTCCGTCTCGTCACCCGGCACCTTGGGAAAGCGGCCGTGTTGCCAGTCCAGCCGGGCCCGGAGCAGCCTATCCTTGCGGCTGGAGACGAAATTCCAGTCGAGGTAGCGCGGGCCCAGTGGCTCGCCACCGATGAGGATGATGTGCGATGCCTGCGTCGCGTCCAGCACGACCTCGGCGCCGCAGCGAAACACGGTCAGGGAATGCTGGGGCAGTGCGGTGTCATGTACCGTCACCGCGCCCCGAACCAGATAGAGGGCGCGCTCTGCGGCCTCAGGCAGCCGCAGGGACTGGCCGGGCTGCAGCCGGGCCTCCAGGTAGAGCGTTTCGGCAAACACCTTGACCGGCGAGGTGACGCCATAGGCGCTGCCCATCATGACCCGTACCGGGATGCCGTCCACACTCAGCGTCGGCAAATCGCTGGCAGGATAGTGGTAAAAAGCCGGTGCCATCTCTTCATCGGCCTCCGGCAGGGCCAGCCAGAGCTGCAGGCCGTGCTGGGTATGGGGCACGGCGCGCACCTCGGGGCGCTCACGCTCCGAGTGGACGATGCCACGGCCGGCGACCATCAGGTTGATATCGCCGGGCCGGATCGCCTGCAGGCTGCCCAGAGAGTCACGATGCAGGATTTCGCCCTCGAGCAGGTAGGTGACGGTGGCCATGTTCACATGGGGGTGCGGGCGGACATTGATGCCCTCCCCCGGCGCAAACAGGGCAGGTCCCATATGGTCGAAGAAGACCCAGGGCCCCACCGACCGGCGGGCCGCGGCCGGCAAGGCACGCCGCACCGAAAAGCCGCCCAGATTCTTGTCCCGGGGCGTGATGACCCATTCCACCACATCGCAGCCGGTGGCGACATGGCACTCCTGTTCCGTTTGCTTGCTGATGTTGCTCATGATGGGCTCCGATGGCCGGCCTGCATCGTTCAAGGGTGGCACAGGGTGCGCGAAATGGCGCGCCTCAGTGAGCGTCTTCGGTCGGCCGGCGCCCGCTGGCGAGCTGGGCCGGAAAGTGCCGTTCGGCGGGGCCGGGACGCCCTTCCGACGACTGACCGATCACGCGCCCGCCAAGATGCAACTCACTAATGTAAAAGACAATTCCTGGCCAGCACAAAAAAGCGACGCCGGCCGGAAAAATATATATAATTTAGCCCTTTTTACATTCAGGTTGGTGTTGTTTCATGGCGGCAATGCAGGCAGATGTGACTTTGGTGGGCGGCGGCATCATGAGCGCCACCCTGGCGATGTTGATCCACCGTCTGGACCCGGCGTTGCATATCGTCATGCCGGAGCAACTACCCGACGTCGCCCTTGAAAGCTCCGACGCCTTGCACAATGCCGGCACCGGACATGCGGGGTATTGCGAGCTCAACTACACTCCGCAGGACCGGGCGGGCAATGTCCTGGTTGAACGGGCACTGGAGATCAACGCGGCCTTTGAAGTGTCGCTGCAGTTCTGGTCCCATCTGGTGGAGACGAATAGCCAGGCCATCGATCCGGCCGCCTTCATCAATCGCGTACCGCACCTCAGCGCCGTCTGGGGAGCGCAGAATATCGATTTTCTCAAGGCCAGATACCAGCGGCTCAAAGCGCACCATCTGTTTGCGGAGATGCAATGGTCTGCCGACACTCAGACACTGCAGGAGTGGATGCCCTTGATGATGCAGGGCCGCGCAGGCGAAACCAAGGTGGCGGCCACCCGGGTTGCGCATGGCGCCGATGTCAATTTTGGCGCCCTGACCCGCATCATGATCGGCTATCTGCAACAACAGCCCAACTTCAAACTCATGACCCATACCAGGGTCGTGAAGCTGAGACGCAAGCACGACACCAAGTCGACCTGGAACATCACGGCCAGACATCGCCATGACGCTGACAGGCTCAGCATCGAGAGCCCCTTTGTCTTTCTGGGGGCCGGCGGCAACGCCCTGCCGCTGCTGCAAAAATCGGGCATCAAGGAAGCCGCCGGCTACGGTGGCTTCCCGGTCAGCGGACAATGGCTGATCTGCCAAAACCCGGCGCTCATCCGGCAGCACGCGGCCAAGGTGTACAGCCTGGCGCCGGTCGGCGCCCCGCCGATGTCGGTCCCGCACCTGGATACCCGGATCATCGATGGCAACACCACGCTGCTATTCGGCCCCTATGCCGGATTCACCACCCGGTTTCTGAAACATGGTTCGCGCCTGGACCTGGTCAAATCGGTGAAACCGCACAACCTCAAGAGCCTGCTGGGTGCGGGCAAGTACAACCTGGATCTGACCCGCTACCTGGTCAAGGAAGCCCTGCAGCATCATGGCCAGCGCATGCAGTCACTGGAGGCCTTTGTACCGTCGGTCTGTGCCGATGACTGGACACTCGCCCATGCCGGCAAGCGCGTGCAGATCATCAAGCGCTGCCACCACAAGTGGGGAAAACTGGAGTTCGGCACCGAAATTGTGGCGAGCGAGGATGGCAGCCTGGCCGCCCTGCTCGGCGCCTCCCCCGGCGCCTCGGTGAGCGTCAAGACCATGCTGGACGTGCTGGAGCGCTGCTTCCCCCGGCAGATGCAGTCGGCCGCCTGGCAGGAGACGCTGAGGGCGATACTCCCCTCGTATGGCAGTTCATTGATTGAGGATGCCGAGCTCTCAAGCCGGGTGAGACACCACACGCTCACCACCCTCAAGCTCTCATCCTGACGCTATTGCCCAACCGATGTGGCTGGCGGATCAGGCCGCCCCCATCCATTGGGCAACATGGCGGGACGGAGGGCATACCCCAGAAGCTGCGCTGCGCCACGCCGCGCTCTTGTGAGAGGATGGCTAAGGATCAGTCCACAACAATCACATCGTCAATTGGGCGACGCAGACTGAAGGGTGCCGCGGGTCCATGGCCGAAACGCACCATGAGCAGCGCGTGTTCTCCTTCAAGCTTCAACCATGATTCGAACTGCGAGCGTAACTCTCGTACTTCGATCGGCTGGTTGATGAAGGCGGTACGAATATTAAGCGCAGTTGCTTGCAGGGCGAAGCGCTCGTATGCGCGCCCAACCTCAACCCACGCGGCTTTATCGTTGTGGCTTGATACGAAGACCGCGACACCGGCTGCCCCCCTGATCTTCGTGGCATCTGCCTCCGATTGCCCTTTAGGCGTGAGCACCAGCCCGAGAATCAATTTTGCCAGCCACGTTGGCAATGAAGGTTGGCCGCTGATGCGTCCGGACAATCCATCGGCCTTGCGCATTGCCTCAACAAGATTGAAACGAATCCAATCGACGAGTTCCTTTCGAAACGCCGAATCACTCAACTGGGCGATATTTCCTCGCGTGACGTAATCAATCACGGCGTTCTTCTGCGTTTCTGACGTCAGCATGATGGTACGGACAAACGTTCCCTTACCCGCCCTCTGCAATTTATCAAGCTCTGTCGCTTCAATTGGTCTGGCGTCATAGGCAGCCTTGACACATTGCCGTTTGGGGATTGCCCGATAAAGATCCGTCGCACAGGCCGTGGCATCACTTTTCAAAAGAATATTAATGCCGTTTTCGCCGGAATCGAATTGAATCTCGGCTGAAAAACCTTGTGCTGCAGCTGCATGAACAAGATTTTCGGCAGCGCAGCCCAAACTTTTGAAGAGATGACTATCATCGGGGTCAACAACCGGGCAGCGTCGCGAGAAGTCGGGCAGGATGGTGATCTGATCTTTTCTGATGCGGAATTTCCAGGGTTGTGTGTTGTGACTAGAGGCTGCGAGCGTGGCGTACCGAATCAATTCTCTTACATCCAGGTT
>JBFHKO010000133.1:0-7124 GCA_041595355.1 Aeromonadaceae bacterium | reverse complement strand
TGCGGTAGCGGAATTCGGAGGCGATCTCCACGTTGCAGCCGATGCCGGCCAGGGACTCGAACCAGTAACGCGCCACCATGCCGGAGTTGTAGGAGGTGCCGCAGGCGATGATCTGCACGTTCTCGACCTTGCCGAAGATCTCCCGGGCGCCGTTGCCGAACGCCTCGGCCAGTACCTGGCCGTTCAGCAGGCGCCCTTCCAGGGTGTTCTGGATGGACTGCGGCTGCTCGAAGATCTCCTTCAGCATGTAGTGGCGGTATTCGCCCTTGTCACCGGCGTCATGGGAGAGCTCGGACTCGATCTCGGCGCGCTCCACCGGCTGGCCGCTGACATCGAAGATGCTGACGCCACGGCGGGTCACCTCGGCCACGTCGCCCTCTTCCAGGAACAGGAAACGGCGGGTCACCGGCAGCAGGGCCAGCTGATCGGAGGCGATGAAGTTCTCGCCAATGCCGCGGCCGATCACCAGCGGCGAACCGGAACGGGCCACCACCAGGCGCTCGGGATCGCGTCTGTCCAGCACCACGGTGCCGTAGGCACCACGCAGATCCTGCACCGTGCGCTGCACCGCCTTCAGCAGGCTGCCCTGCTCGGGCAGGTAATGGTGTACCAGGTGCACTATCACCTCGGTATCGGTCTGGGAAACGAACTCGTAGCCCAGCCCCTGCAGACGGTTGCGCAGCTCCTCGTGGTTTTCGATGATGCCGTTGTGCACCACCGCCAGATCGCCGCTGGAGACATGGGGGTGGGCATTGACCTCGGAGGGCTCGCCATGGGTGGCCCAACGGGTGTGGGCGATGCCGGTGCCGCCGGAAAGCGGCTGCGCCGCCAGAGCGCCGGCCAGCTCCTGCACCTTGCCCAGGCGGCGCAGGCGCTGCAGCGTGCCCTGGCCGTCGATGATGGCCACACCGGCCGAGTCATAACCGCGGTATTCCAGGCGGCGCAAGCCTTCCAGCAGGATTTCCGCCACGTCCCGTTGTGCCACCGCACCCACTATTCCACACATGCTCGTCGTCCTTCTTGATTGTTCAGAGTGATTCCGGGGCGCAGAGCACCTGCACCCCCTGTTGTTCTATCTGCGCCTTGGCCTCGTCACTGATGCCGGTATCGGTGATCAGGACATCGATATTGGCCCAGGGCAGCTCCAGATTGGGGATCTTGCGGCCCACCTTGTGGGATTCCGCCAGCACTATCACCTCGCGCGCCACCTCGGCCATCACCCGCGACAGGCCAAGCAGCTCGTTGAAGGTGGTGGTACCGCGCGCCGGATCGATGCCCGCCGCGCCGATGAACAGCTGGTCGAAATCGTAGGCACGCAGCACCTGCTCCGCCACCTGGCCCTGAAAGGACTCGGAGTGGGGATCCCAGGTGCCGCCGCTCATCAGCAGGGTCGGTTCGTTCTCCAGCTCGCGCAGGGCGGCAGCCACCTCCAGGGAGTTGGTCATCACCACCAGACCGCGCTTGTTGCCCAGTTCGGGAATGAGAGCGGCGGTGCTGCTGCCGGAGTCGATGATGAGCCGGTTATGATCGCGGATCAGATCCGCCGCCGCCCGGGCGATGGCCTGCTTCTGTTTCGAGACGGTTTCCGCCTCCAGCGGCTCGGCCACCAATTCACTGGGCACCGACACGGCCCCGCCGTAACGGCGCAGCAGCAGGCCGTTGCGCTCCAGCTCGGCCAGATCCTTGCGGATGGTCACTTCCGACGTTTCGAAACGCCGGGCCAGGGTATCGACGCTCAGCTCGCCCTGTTCGGCCAGCAGCGTGACTATGGTATGGCGGCGTTGCTGGGTGTTTCGCTTGACCATCTGTTTTGTTTCGATTCGCTTGCATAGCCAGAATGAGACCATTCTAAAGTTTCGAATCGAAAGATCAAGCGGAATGGAGAGATCCACGGCGAGCAGAAACAAACAGGGGCCTGCACGGCAGGCCCCTGGCATCACTTTTTCAGCTTCACCGGCCGCGGCCAGTTGGGAATGTGCCGCTGTGCCACCCGGCTGATGACCAGCTCGCCCGCACCCACCTCCCGGGTCAGGGTGGTGCCGGCGCCTATGGTGGCCCCCTTGCGCACCGTCACCGGGGCGACCAGCTGGGTATCGGAGCCGACGAAGACGTCATCCTCGATGATGGTCTTGTGCTTGTTGGCGCCGTCATAGTTGCAGGTGATGGTGCCGGCGCCGATGTTGACGTTGGCGCCGATGTCGCTGTCACCCAGGTAGCTCAGATGGCCGGCCTTGGATCCCTGACCCAGGCGGGCGTTCTTCAGCTCGACGAAGTTGCCGACATGGGCCTGGGCCGCCAGCTCGGCGCCGGGACGCAGACGGGCGAAGGGGCCCACGGTGCAGCCTTCGGCCAGTGTCGCCCCCTCGATCACCGTATAGGGGCTGATGATGCTGTCATCGGCGATCCGGCAGTCGCGCAGCACACAGCCAGCGCCAATCTGCACCCGGTTACCGAGCACCACCTCGCCCTCGACGACGACGTTGACGTCGATGAGCACATCCTCGCCGCAGGCCAGGCTGCCACGCAGATCGAAGCGCGCCGGATCCAGCAGGGTGACCCCTTCCAGCATCAGCCGCTCGGCCTCGCGCCGCTGGTAGAAGCGCTCCAGGGCCGCCAGTTGCAGGCGATTGTTGGCGCCTTCGGTCTCCTCGGCACGGGCCGGCTGGGCGGTGCGGATGGCGGCGCCATCGCGGTGGGCGGCGGCGATGACATCGGTGAGGTAGTACTCGCCCTGGGCATTGCTGTTGGTCAGCCCCGCCAGCCAGCCCTTCAGCTGACCGGCCGGCGCCACCAGCACGCCGGTGTTCACCTCGCGGATGGCCAGCTGCTCGGGGCTGGCATCCTTCTGCTCGACGATGCCCACCACCTCGCCGCCCTGGCGCAGGATGCGGCCATAGCCGGCGGGGTTGTCCAGGTGGACGGTCAGCAGACCGATGCCATTCTCAGGCTGGACCGCCAGCAGCTGCTCCAGGGTGGCCTGGCTGATGAGGGGCGTGTCGCCATAGAGCACCAGCACCCGGGCATCATCGGCAATGGCCGGCATGGCCTGGGCCACGGCATGGCCGGTGCCCAGCTGCTCGGCCTGCAGCACCCACTCCAGCTCCGACTCGGCCAGCCGTTGCTGCAGCAATTCGCCACCGTGGCCATACACCAGGTGGATCTGCTGTGCACCCAGGGAGCGGGCCGTCTGGATGACATGGGCGACCATGGGCCGGCCGGCCACCGGGTGGAGCACCTTGGGCAGGGAGGAGCGCATGCGGGTACCCTTACCCGCCGCGAGAATGACCACCTGTAATGACATGAGGATCCTTAGCTACTGAGTGTTTCGATTCGACAAGAGAAAGCCATTCTAATAAAAAAGCGGCCCGGGGGCCGCTTTTGCGTCAAGGGGTGGCTCATCAGCCGTAGTTCTTGCGGGTGATCTCGATGACCCGCAGCTGGGCCATGGCCTTGGCCAGCTCGGTGATGGCCTGGGCATAGTCGATATCCCCCACCACGCCGTGGATCTTCTCCTCGGCGGCGCGCTTGGCTTCCTGGGCTTTCGCTTCATCCAGATCGGCCGCGCGGATGGCGGTATCCGCCAGCACGGTCACGGTCTCCGGCTGCACTTCCAGCATGCCGCCGGAGATGTACAACACCTCCTCGGCACCGTGCAGCTTGATGAGACGCACCAGCCCCGGCTTGATGGCGGTCAGCAGGGGCGCGTGACCATGACGGATCCCCAGCTCCCCCTCCGAACCAGAGACCTGAACGGATTCAACCCTGCCGGAGAACAGCATCCCTTCGGCGCTGACCACGTCCAGATGGAAGGTTATTTCAGGCATAGCACCTCCTCCCAAGGCTTAGAGTTTCTTGGCCTTCTCGACCACTTCGTCGATGGAGCCCACCATGTAGAACGCCTGCTCGGGCAGATTGTCGTACTCGCCGTCCAGGATGCCCTTGAAGCCACGGATGGTTTCCTTCAGGGAGACATACTTGCCGGGCGAGCCGGTGAACACCTCGGCCACGTTGAACGGCTGGGACAGGAAACGCTCGATCTTACGGGCACGGGCCACCATCAGCTTGTCCTGCTCGGACAGTTCGTCCATGCCCAGGATGGCGATGATGTCCTTCAGCTCCTTGTAGCGTTGCAGTACGGACTGCACGCCACGGGCCACGTCGTAGTGTTCCTTGCCCACCACCAGCGGATCCAGCTGCCGGGAGGTGGAATCCAGCGGATCCACCGCCGGGTAGATACCCAGGGCGGCGATCTGACGGGAGAGTACCACGGTCGCATCCAGGTGGGCGAAGGTGGTGGCCGGTGACGGGTCGGTCAAGTCATCCGCCGGTACGTATACCGCCTGTACCGAGGTGATGGAGCCGGTCTTGGTGGAGGTGATCCGCTCCTGCAGCACACCCATCTCTTCCGCCAGGGTCGGCTGATAGCCTACCGCTGAAGGCATACGACCCAGCAGAGCCGATACTTCGGTACCGGCCAGGGTGTAGCGATAGATGTTGTCCACGAAGAACAGTACGTCACGGCCTTCATCACGGAACTTCTCGGCCATGGTCAGACCGGTCAGGGCCACGCGCAGACGGTTTCCCGGCGGCTCGTTCATCTGGCCGTACACCAGGGAGACCTTGTCCAGTACGTTGGACTCCATCATCTCGTGGTAGAAGTCGTTCCCTTCCCGGGTCCGCTCGCCCACGCCGGCAAACACCGAGTAGCCGCTGTGCTCGATGGCGATGTTGCGGATCAGTTCCATCATGTTGACGGTCTTGCCCACGCCGGCGCCGCCGAACAGCCCCACCTTGCCGCCCTTGGCGAACGGGCAGATGAGATCGATGACCTTGATGCCGGTTTCCAGCAGCTCGGTGCTGTTGGACTGCTCTTCGTAGCTGGGCGCCTCGCGGTGGATGGACCAGCAATCTTCCTCGCCGATCGGGCCTTTCTCGTCGATAGGCTCGCCCAGCACGTTCATGATCCGGCCCAGGGTGGCCTTGCCGACCGGAACCTGGATGGATTTACCGCTATTGACTACTTCCATCCCACGACGCAGACCGTCGGAGGAACCCATGGTGATACAACGAACGACGCCACCACCAATCTGTTGCTGGACTTCCAGCACCAGACCCTGGCCTTGACCTTCGCCGACGATCTTGAGTGCATCGTACACCTGGGGCACGGCATTCTGCGGGAACTCGATGTCCACCACAGCGCCGATGATTTGGACGATGAAACCGTTACTCATGTCAAATCCTCTAAACCTTTGATAAACCTTGACTTACACCGCAGCAGCACCGGAAACGATCTCGGTCAGTTCCTGGGTAATACTGGCCTGACGGGCCTTGTTGTATACCAGTTGCAGATCGTTAATCAGGTTACCGGCGTTGTCGGTCGCGGCTTGCATAGCCACCATTCGGGCGGCCTGTTCACTGGCCAGGTTTTCCACCACGCCCTGGTAGACCTGGGACTCGACATAGCGAATCAGCAGGGCATCCAGCAGCTTCTTGGGATCCGGCTCATAGAGGTAATCCCAGTGGTGCTTCTTGGTCAGTTTGCTGTCTTCAGTGACGGGCAACGGCAGCAGTTGATCAACCCGAGGTTGCTGCACCATGGTGTTGACGAACTTGTTGTACACCAGATAGAGCCGGTCGATCTCACCGTTGTCGTAAGCCTCAAGCATGACTCTAACGGAACCTATCAGGTCATTGACGCTCGGGGTATCACCCAGTCCGGAGACATGGGCTTTCACCTTGGCACCGTACCGCTCAAAGAAACTGGAGGCCTTGTTGCCGATCAGTGCCAGGTCAATCTGGGCACCTTTCGCGTTCCATTGCTTCATGTCATTGAGGGCAGCCTTGAACAGGTTGATGTTCAAGCCACCGCAGAGACCGCGGTCGGTGGAGACAACGATGTAACCCACCCGCTTGACCTCACGCTCCTCGAGGTAGGAATGCTTGTATTCCAGATTCCCCTGGGCGATGTGGCCGATCACCTTGCGCATGGTGACGGCGTAGGGACGGCTGGAGACCATTCTATCCTGCGCCTTGCGCATCTTGGAGGCGGCCACCATTTCCATCGCGCTGGTGATCTTCTGTGTGTTTTTCACACTGCCGATCTTGTTTCGTATCTCTTTAGCGCTGGCCATTTAGACTCTCCTCATCAGGTGGCTGCCAGGGCAGCCACATCAGGGTTTACCAGGTTTGAGTCGCCTTGAAGCTGTCCAGCAGCGCGGTCAGCTTGGCCACAACGTCGTCGTTGTAGTCAGCCTTGGCGTTGATGTCAGCCATCAGTTCGGCGTGCTGTGAACTGGCATAGGAGAGCAGCGCGGATTCGAAGTCGCCGATCTTGTCCAACTCGACGTTGGCCAGGTAACCCCGCTCGGCCGCGAACAGAACCAGAGCCTGCTGCGCCACGGACATGGGCGAGTACTGCTTCTGCTTCATCAGCTCGGTCACCTTCTGACCGTGATCCAGCTGCTTGCGGGTCGCCTCATCCAGATCGGAAGAGAACTGGGCGAAGGCCGCCAGCTCGCGGTACTGGGCCAGAGCGGTACGGATACCCCCGGAGAGCTTCTTGACGATCTTGGTCTGGGCCGCGCCACCCACCCGGGAGACGGAGATACCGGGATCGACCGCCGGACGGATACCGGCGTTGAAGGCCTGGGAGGTCAGGAAGATCTGGCCATCGGTGATGGAGATGACGTTGGTCGGCACGAAGGCGGAGACGTCACCGGCCTGGGTTTCGATGATCGGCAGCGCGGTCAGGGAGCCGGTCTTGCCTTTCACCGCACCCTGGGTGAACTTCTCCACATACTCCTCGTTGACGCGGGAGGCCCGCTCCAGCAGACGGGAGTGCAGATAGAAGACGTCGCCGGGGAAGGCTTCACGTCCGGGCGGACGACGCAGCAGCAGGGAGATCTGGCGATAAGCCACCGCCTGCTTGGAGAGATCATCATAGATGATCAGCGCATCTTCACCGCGGTCACGGAAGTACTCGCCCATGGAACATGGTGCGCATCGTTTCCTCCAAACTCCTAGCCAATGTTCAACCTAATTCACTTTCGCCGGCGTTGCCTTACATCCTCAGTCGACTGGTTCCACGAACCCGTGCCGGCATTTGAGCTGCAGCAAATGCGATG
>JBFHKO010000132.1:0-7211 GCA_041595355.1 Aeromonadaceae bacterium | reverse complement strand
CAGGATGTGCTCACGGGTCTGCGGCATCGGGCCGTCGGTGGCAGCCACAACCAGGATGGCGCCGTCCATCTGGGCAGCACCGGTGATCATGTTCTTCACATAGTCAGCGTGACCCGGGCAGTCTACGTGAGCGTAGTGACGGGCCGGGGTATCGTATTCAACGTGAGAGGTGTTGATGGTGATACCACGTGCCTTTTCTTCCGGGGCCTTGTCGATCTGATCGAAGGCAAACGCCTTGCCACCGTAGGTCTTGGCCAGCACGGCAGTAATGGCGGCAGTCAGGGTGGTCTTGCCGTGGTCAACGTGGCCGATAGTACCAACGTTGAGGTGGGGTTTTGTACGTTCAAACTTTTCTTTAGACATGCTCGTCCCTCAAGGCTAACACTGATTAAGTGGTCACAAGTCAACCACACAAAAATAGCAAATCGAGTTTATAACAATCCGGCTTCTGGATTCAGGGGAGGGAACTGGTGCTGATAGGCAGAGTCGAACTGCCGACCTCACCCTTACCAAGGGTGCGCTCTACCGACTGAGCTATATCAGCATCTTGCTGGAGCGGGCAGCGGGAATCGAACCCGCATCATCAGCTTGGAAGGCTGAGGTAATAGCCATTATACGATGCCCGCGACGCGCAAAATTCCACATCCGCAAACTGCAGAAAAGCTGGTGGAGGGAGAAGGATTCGAACCTTCGAAGGCAGAGCCGTCAGATTTACAGTCTGATCCCTTTGGCCACTCGGGAACCCCTCCTCGACGAGTGCCAGCCTTGGTGGCGCAGCGCGTCATGACGCGAGCAGCCAGACAGGCACACGAGCGTTGCGCATTCTATTGCATGCCGCCGCCCCCCGCAACACCGACACCGCCGTTTTTTGGCCATGCAGGCCACCACAGGGGCACCGCCACGGCCGCCACACCGGCTTTATCTTGTTACAGATAGGTCCTTGGTGTAAGGTCCCCCTGCTGAAAAAGGATGTGATCGATGACGACTGACGCAAGCCACCTGTCCCCCTACCTGACCTTTTCGCGCCAGCAATGGTCGGAATTGCGCAATGCCGTTCCTCTGACCCTGACCGAGGCGGATCTGGTGCAGCTGCGCGGCATCCACGATGAAGTGTCCCTGGAGGAGGTGCGCGACATCTACCTGCCCCTGTCGCGGCTGCTCAACCTTTATGTGAAGGCACGCCAGAGCCGCAGCAAGGTTATCGAACAGTTCCTCGGCGCGCGCAGCGAGCGCGTCCCCTACGTCATCAGCATCGCCGGCAGCGTGGCGGTCGGCAAGAGCACCACGGCGCGCATCCTGCAGGCGCTGCTGGACCGCTGGCCCGAGCACCCCAAGGTCGAGCTGATCACCACCGACGGCTTCCTGCATCCCAACCGGGTTCTGGAAGAGCGGGGACTGATGAAGAAGAAGGGCTTTCCCCAGTCCTATGACATGCACCGGCTGGTCAACTTCGTGGCCGACATCAAGGCGGGCCAGCAGCGGGTCTCGGCACCGGTCTATTCGCATCACATCTACGACATCGTTCCCGATGGCGACAAGCTGGTGGAGCAGCCGGACATCCTCATCCTCGAAGGGCTCAACGTGCTGCAAAGCGGCATGGACTACCCCCATGATCCGCATCGGGTCTTCGTCTCCGACTTCGTCGACTTCTCCATCTTTGTCGACGCCGAGACCGAGCTGCTGCAAACCTGGTATGTGGAGCGCTTCCTGCGCTTTCGCAAGAGCGCCTTTTCGGATCCCACCTGTTATTTCCACCACTACGCCCAGCTCAGTGAACAGCAGGCGGTGGCCACCGCCAGCCAGATCTGGCACGAGATCAACTACCCCAATCTGATCGCCAACATACTGCCGACCCGCGAGCGCGCCAACCTGATCCTGACCAAGAGCCGCCAGCACGCCATCGAGCAGGTCAAGCTGCGCAAGTAGCCGCCGCTCATTCGGCGGGGCGCAGCGACAGCTCGCCACCGATGATGCTCTGCAGCCCCGCTGCCGTCTCCAGCTGCAACGCCCCCTGGGCATCGATGCCCCGGGCGATGCCCTCCTGCACCCGTTCGCCCATCTGCAGCCTGACCCGCTGATCCCGGAACTGATCCAGCCGGTTCCAGCGAGGCATGAAGGGAGCCAGCCCCGCCTGCTCGAACGCCGTCAGCGCCTGTCGCAACTGCCGGATCACCGCCACCGTCAGCGCCTGACGCTCGATGGGCCCGCCCCCGAGGGATGCCAGATCAGTCCAGGGCTGGTCGATTTGCTCGCCACTGTGATGAGGCAGCGTCAGGTTCAGTCCCACCCCGACCACCAGGTGGCAGGCCCCGCCGACGGTGGCCGACATCTCCACCAGAATGCCAGCCAGCTTGCGCCCGTTCAAATAGAGATCGTTGGGCCATTTCAGGCGCACGCCCGGATAGCCGCAGGCCTCCAGAGCCTCCACCAGGGCCACCCCCACCACCAGGCTGAGCCCCATGGCCGCCGGCATCCCCTCATCCAGCCGCCAGTAGAGGCTGAGAATGAGCTGGCCGCCGAAAGGCGAGATCCAGGGGCGGCCACGGCGACCGCGTCCCGCCGTCTGGCACTCCGCCAGCAGGCATTCGCCCCGCTGCCACTCGCTCAGGCGGCTCATCAGGTAGCGATTGGTGGAGTCGATGACGGCCACGCAGTGCACCGGCGCCCCGCCGACAGCCTGGTTGAGGCGCCCCTCATCGAGCAGCTGCAGCGGCTGACTCAGACGGTAGCCGGTACCGGTCAGGGAGAATATCTCGATGCCCAGCTCCCGCAATCCCTTGAGTTGCTGGCTTACGGCGGCGCGACTGATGGCCAGGTGCCGCCCTATCTGCTCGCCGGAGTGAAAGCGGCCATCCGCCAGCAAGCCAAGCAGGTGCTGCTGGCGCGGGGTCAGCCGCTTCACAGGCTTACCTCGTCGAGGCGGATTTCCCCCTCCGCACCGATGAAGCGCACCTCGGGCTCGAGCTGGATGCCAAAGCGCGCCTGCACCCGTTGCCTGACTTCCCGGGCCAGCCGGACCAGCTCGGCGGCGGCGGCCCCGCCCAGATTGACCAGCACCAGCGCCTGCTCGGCATGCACCGCGGCCTGCCCCAGGCGAAAGCCCTTGAGCCCGGCCTGCTCGATGAGCCAGCCGGCAGCCAGCTTGACCTGCTCCGCACCGGCAGCAAACCGCGGCATGCCCGGGTAGTCGGCGCTCAGCGCATCCGCCAGGCTGCGGGAGACCGTCGGGTTCTTGAAAAAACTGCCGGCATTGCCCAGTTGTTCGGGCTCCGGCAGTTTCTCGCGCCGCAGCCGACAGATGGTATCGAAGATGAGACGGGCATCGGCCTCGGCCGGCAGATTGCGCAGCGGGCCATACTCCCGGACTGCCCGCCACTGCTTGGGCAGCCGCAGCCCCACCGCCGTGATGATGTGATCCTGGCCGGGATCCTGCTTGAAGCGGCTATGACGATAGCCGAAATCGCACTCCGCCGCCGGCAGGCGCAGCAGGCTGTCGGTCGAGATCTGGTAGACCTCCACATACTCGCAGACATCACACAGTTCCACCCCGTAGGCGCCGATATTTTGCACCGGTGCGGCGCCGACGCTACCGGGGATCAGCGCCAGGTTTTCCAGCCCCGGCAGCCCCTGCGCCAGAGTCCAACACACCAGCTCGTGCCAGTTTTCTCCGGCCGCCACCCGCAGATGCCAGGCATCAGCGCTCTCGCTGCGCTCGATGCCCTGCAGCTGATTGATGAGCACCAGCCCATGAAAGTCGCAGGTAAACAGCACATTGCTGCCGCCTCCCAGTACCAGCCGGGGCAGGCCTCCCCAGTCGGGATCGCGCAGCAACGGGCGCAGGGTCTCCAGCTGGGTGAACGGCAGGCCCCAATCGGCCTCGGCCACCAGGCCGAAGGTATTGTGGGGCTTGAGCGCAAAATGGGCGGTCGGTGTCATGGGTCGGCTCCGGAGTCTGCAGGCCGCCCAGTTTACCCCATCCCTGACTCACGCCATAGCCGCCGGCTTGCGACGCCGCGCCGGGCCACGGCCCTCCTTGGGTGCGGCCTTACCACTGCGCCGACCGCTTGAGCGGGATGATCCCTTACCGGGGCCCGCTACCCCCCGTGTCTGGGCCAGCAGCGGTTGCAGCCGGGCACGGTCCTGCTGGGCATCGGCAATCAAGGCACCAAGCTGGCTGAGCAGTGGCGTCAGAAACGCCTGATAGGTGAGCTCCCGCCCCTCGATGCGCCCTAGGTCCCGCTCCCAGAGGGCCGTCATGTCCGGTTTTACCGCCGCCGCCGGCAAGGCGGCCACCAGGGCCGCCCCTGCCTCGGTGGCATGAATGGCTTTGCCCTGCTTGCAGAGGAACTGTCGTTTGAACAGCAGCTCCAGGATGCCCGCCCGGGTCGCCTCGGTGCCCAGGCCATCGGTTTCCCGAAGGATCAGCTTGAGCGCCGGATCGCTCACATGCCGAGACACTCCCGTCATGGCCGCCAAGAGGGTGGCATCCGTGTAGGGTTTGGGGGGCTGGGTCTGCTTGTCCAGCCGCTCCCCACGCTCGCACTGCAGCGACTGCCCCTCGCTGAGCCGGGGTAGCAGGGGCGATGCCTCATCCTGTGTTTCGGCGGTCTCGGCACGGGAAAAAAGTGTCCGCCAGCCGGGCTCCCGGATCTGGCGCCCCTTGGCCAAAAACTGCCCGCCGGCAATCTCGATGCCGATGCGGGTCTCTGTGTATTCGAAATCAGGATAGAACTGGGCCAGGTACTGACGGGCGATGAGGCCATAGAGCGCCCGTTCCGGCTCGCTCAACTGGCTGGCAGTGCCGCGTTCGGTGGGAATGATGGCATGATGAGCCTGCACCTTGGCATCGTTCCAGGCCGGACTGCGGCGGCCGAGATCTGCGGCGGCCAGCCGCGACCGCCAGTCGGGCAGCAGCTGGCCGATGGCCTGGCAGACGCTGGCCGCGCGGGCGTGTTGCTCCTTCGGCAGGTGGCGGCAGTCGGAACGCGGATAGGTGATGAGCTTGTGACGCTCGTACAGGCTCTGGCACAGCTCAAGCACCCGCTGGGGCGTCAGGTTCAGCTGGCGAGCCGCATCGATCTGCAGCCCCGACAGGTTGTAGGGCAAGGGCGGCGTGCGCCGCTGGGGCTGGGCCTGCACCGTCAACACCCGCGCCGGCTGGCCGCTGATGCGCTCGACGACCCGTTGCGCCAGCCCCTGGTTCAGTACCCGCCCCTCCTCATCCTGCCACGGACGGCAAGCTTCAGACGGCTGCCAGAGGGCCTGCAGCGCGTCACCGGCATCGGTCCGCAGGTGCGCCACCACCTCGAAATAGGCACGCGCCACGAAATCGCGGATCCGGGCATCCCGCTCGGCAACCAGCCCCAGCACCGGGGTCTGCACCCGCCCCACCGACAGCAATGCCTGGCTGCCCTCCTGGCGGGCCAGCAGGGTGAAAGCGCGGGTCATGTTGATGCCATACAGCCAGTCGGCACGCGAGCGCGCCAGGGCCGAGGTACTGAGGCCGGCAAAGTCGCGGTTGGCCTGCAGCTGCCCGAGGGCACGGCGCACCGCCGGCGGATTCAGGTCGTTGATGAGGCAGCGCAGCATACTCTGGCGTTTGGCGAGCGGCACCTTGAGGTAATCGATGACCTCGTCGACCAGCAACTGGCCTTCGCGGTCCGGATCACCGGCATGGACGATGACATCCGCCTGCTTGAGCCAGCGCTGTAACACTTTGAGCTGGGGCTGGCAGCGGGCGCGGGGCACCAGCTGCCACTGCTCGGGGACGATGGGCAGATCGGCCAGTTGCCAGCGCTGATAGCGCGCATCATAGTGGTGCGGATCCGCCTGCTCCAGCAGGTGACCAATGCACCAGCTGACCACGTCGTCGCCACACTGGATGTAGCCCTCGCCGCGCTGGTGGGGTTTGGGCAGCACCTCGGCGATGGCGCGCCCCAGGCTGGGCTTCTCGGCAATAAACAGGCGCATGCGATGTCGGGAGTCTGTCTGTATATAAGTACAGTATCCGCGATCCGTTGCATCTTGCCAAGGTGCTCACCACGCCATTCAGGGCTCAGGGCCCGCCGCCGACGGCTCAGAAATAATCGCCCTCCACCAAAAAGTCATCGATGCAATCCACAAGCTGCGGCCAGAGCGCCATGGGCACCTCGGCTTCAGGGTCGTCTTCATTTTCCTCCCGCTCGCTCCAGAAATAACGGCGTAGCGCCGAGGCAAACTCCTCGTGGATTTCGGCCAGCTGCGACAGGGGACCAAACCAGATGATACGTCTGAGACCGCTGCTCAAATCGTTGACATGCTCGATGAGCAGCGCGTCACTGCTGGCCTGCTCTGCCAGCAACTCGAAACGCTCGCGGGCCTGCTCGCTCTGCTCCTCGTCCAGCTCGCCGGTATCGGCCAGCAGATCCACGTAATCATTGAGCAGATAGTCGAGCACTTCATCACGATCGGCGAACCAGAGAAACTGGGTGCCCCGATTGCCCAATAGCGAGGCGTTGAATGACTCATCAACATGACAGAGACCCCACTGATCTTCCACATTCACCTCCCAGGTAGCGCTTCGCGCATTTGTCGATTTCATAGCGGCAACGGACCGTCACCGGTCAGCATCTTGATACGTAGCAAAGCGTAATACAAACAGGAGCCGCATGCCGTTGCGAAAGGCGTGCGCTCAAGCAGCAAAGGACCTTGACCATGGCGCTGGCCAGGAACAGCAGGATAAACACCAGAAGCGGAGTGGCCCCCACAGTACACCAGGCCGCACACCTTGATGATGGTCGACCACATATTCCCGGGCACGTTATATGCCAGAGCCTATGCTGTAAGGAGATCGCGCCGGGGAGCCTCCACGGCCAGCTTGTTTTTCCATATGCCAAGGAGTCTGCATATGACACTGGAAATGAGGTATGCACTGCTCAGCACCGTCGCCATAGTGCTGTTTATCGGTCTGTTGTGCAGCATGATACTGTTCCGCCCCTGAGCAGCAACCCCGGTCACCATAGGATCACGGGCATAGGGTCAGAAAGAGCAGGCGAAATTTTCATCGCGCACGCATAACAAAAAGCCCTTACGCTTCATCAGCATAAGGGCTTCGTATAGTGGCGGAGTGGACGGGACTCGAACCCGCGACCCCCGGCGTGACAGGCCGGTATTCTAACCGACTGAACTACCACTCCGCATGTCTTGCTGCGCTGGCTGAACAACGGGTCTTG
>JBFHKO010000131.1:0-7366 GCA_041595355.1 Aeromonadaceae bacterium | reverse complement strand
TGGCAGGCCATGCAGGCGCTCTGGTAGACGCTGGCGCCATCCCGGGGCCCGGCCGGCCCGGCGGCCGCCTGGCCACTGTCCGCACCGACGATGCCTTCCAGATCCTTGGCGCTGTAGACGCTGCCGACCGGCTTGATGCGTTCGGCGATGGCCGCGGGTGACATGTCGGCCGCCTGGGCCATCAGGGTCAGCAGCAGGCTTCCCAGCATGAGCAGTAGTTTGAACGGGCGCACCTTGGTCACTCCCTCGGGTCAGTCCGGATCCTTGTCACGCCCTTAACTATAACCGAGGGGGCGGCTTTCCTGAACGGCGGCGTTGCAAATCTGTTAACGCGCGGGGGTCAGGCCCCGCCGACCTGCAGGAAGCCGCTGTAGGTCAGCGCCAGTATGGCGGTGCCGACCAGGATGCGGTAGACCGCGAAGCCCTTGAAGTTGTGCTTGCTGACGTAGCGCAGCAGCCAGCCGATGGCCAGCAGGCTGACCACGAAGGAGGTGAACAGGCCGACACCGATGTTGAGCAGGCCATGCTCGCCGACGCCGTCCAGATCCTTCATCAGCGAATAGAGGCTGGCCGCGCCCAGGGTGGGAATGGAGAGGAAGAAGCTGAAGCCGGTGGCGGTGGGTCTGTCGAGGCCGGTCAGCATGCCGCCCATGATGGTGGAGGCGCTGCGGCTGACGCCGGGGATCAGGGCGCACAGCTGGGCGCAGCCGATGGCCAGCGCCTGCCGGGGGGTGACGTGCTGCAGCTCGGTGGTCTTGGCCACATGCTCGCGATCATCAATCCACCACATGACGATGCCGCCGACGATGAGGCTGATGGCGACCGTGGTGCCGTTGAACAGGTAGTGGGTGATGTAGTCGTGCAGTGCCAGGCCGACGAAGGCCGCCGGCAGGAAGGCCAGGAGCACGCCCATCCAGAAGCGCTGCACCGCCGCGTCCCGGGTGACGCTCTTGGCCTGTTGCCACAGGGTCTTGAAGTAGAACCACATGACCGCCAGCACGCCACCCAGCTGAATGACGATTTCGAAGGTGTCGCTGCCCTGGAACTGCAGCAGCTCCTGGGTGACGATGAGGTGGCCGGTGCTGGAAATGGGCAGGAATTCGGTGATGCCCTCGACGATGCCGAGGATGATGCTGTTGAGAATGTCAGACATGCTGGAGATCCGCTAGAAATGGGGTGGTGCTTGCAATCAGGTGACATTATGCACAGTTGCGCCCCTCACGCCTAGTGACAGGCCGGCGACCCGCGAGAAAAGCGCCGCATGCGCCCCTCGACGCCAGCCGATAAGCGCGAGCGGCCGCTCACGCTTGGCCGCTGGCGGGCTCAGCCATTGCGGTGCACCAGGGACAGCAGGGAGGCGGCGCCGACGAAGAGGCCGGCAAAGCTGCGGTTAAGCAGGCGCTGCTGGCGCGGGGTTCTCAGCAGGCGCAATATCCTGGCGGCCAGACAGCTGTAGCCCAGCATCACCAGCATGTCGACAGCGATCATGGTGAGGGCCATCAGGGCATATTGGGGCAGCAGCGGGGCGCCGGCATCAATGAACTGGGGCAGCACCGCGAGCATGAACACGATGGCCTTGGGGTTGCTGGCATTGACCAGAAAGCCGCGGCCGAGCATGGCCAGGGGGTTCACCGCCCGGCGCACCTGAGCCTCGGTTTGAATGGGGGCGGGTGGCTGACGCCACTGTTTTACCGCCAGGTAGATGAGATAGCCGACCCCGAACCACTTGATGCCGTTGAAGGCGAGTTCCGATGCGGCCAGCACGGCCCCCAGCCCCACCGCCACCACCAGGATCTGCAGGGCCAGCGCCAGCTGCAGGCCGATGACATTCCAGTAGCCGCGTAACACGCCATATTGCAAACCGCTGGACATGGAGGCGATGGCCCCCGCGCCCGGCGACAGGCTGATCACCCAACAGGCCGCAAAAAAACCCAACCAGATATCCAGCGCCATGCTGTCTCCTTCATCACATTGCCGGCGACCGTTTGGGTCGCCGTTTCACTCATGGCCGGGCGGCACGGCATGCCGCCCGACCTGCACAGCGGCCCCCTCGGGGGCCGCTCCCGCGTCAGTACTCGCTGCTCGCCTTGGGCGGCAGGGATTCATCGAATACCTCCAGGGGCTGGTGGCGCTCGCCCAGGTAGGTGTAGATGACCGGCAGCACGAACAGGGTGAACAGGGTGCCGATGGAGAGGCCCGCCACTATCACCAGGCCGATGCCGAAGCGGCTGATGGCACCGGCACCGCTGGCGCCCATCAACGGTATCAGCCCCGCCACCATGGCGGCGGTGGTCATGAGGATGGGGCGCAGGCGGATGCTGGCGGCCTGTTTGACCGCCTCCATCTTGTTAAGACCACGGTGCAGCTGCTCCTCCTTGGCCACCTCGCAGATGAGGATACCGTGCTTGGTGATGAGGCCCACCAGGGTGATGAGGCCGACCTGGGTGTAGATGTTCATGGTGGCGAAGCCCCAGGCCATGGCGATGAGGGCCCCGCACAGGGCCAGCGGCACCGACACCAGTATCACCAGCGGGTCGCGGACACTCTCGAACTGGGAGGCCAGCACCAGGAAGATGATGAACAGCGCCAGGGCAAAGGTGCCGAACAGGGCGTTGCCTTCGGTCACATACTGGCGGGCCGTCCCCAGGTAGTCATGCTGGTAGCCGACGGGCAGGGTGGGCACCACCTCCTGCTCGAAGAACTGCACCGCCGAGCCCATGGGCTCGATGGGCATGATGGCGATGGTGGCGGCATTGAGCTGGTTGAACTTGGGCAGCGCCCGCAACTCGGTGACCATCTCGATATCGATGAGGTTGCCGAGGGGCACGCTCTGTCCGTCGGCACCGCGCACATAGTAACGCTTGAGGGATTCGGGGTTCAGGCGGTATTTGCGTTCCACCTGGGGGATCACCTCGTAGCTGCGGCCATCCAGATCGATGCGGTTCACATAGCCATCGCTCATCATGGTACCCAGGGTCAGGCCGATGTCCTGCATGGTGATGCCGTAGGCCCCGGCCTTGTCTCTGTCCACCTGGATACGCATGGTGGCGGAATCGAAGGTCAGATCCAGCTCCGAATAGACGAAGGCCTTGTGCGCCTTCACCTGGGCCAGCACATCCATGGCCACCTGGAACAGGCTGGCGAAGTTGTTGGGCGTGGTGATGACGAACTGCAGCGGCAGACCGCTACCGGCACCCGGCAGCTCCGGGAACTGGAAGGCGCTCACCGCCACCGCCGGCATGTCCTGCATGGCGGCATTGGTGCGCGCCAGCACCGTCTTGATGTCGTCGCGCTGGCTCCAGGGCTTGAGCACGGCGACGGCCAGGCCCTGATTGGCATTGGGCATGCCGGCAAACGACAGGCTGGTGGCCACGGCCGGATCCTGCTTCAGGCGCTGGCCGATGGTCATCATGTTGTTCTGGATGTAGTCCAGGTTGGCGGTGTTGGGGGCCTTGGCCATCATCAGGTAGGCGCCCTTGTCCTCGGAGGGGGCCAGCTCGGCGGGGATCAGCTTGAACAGCACCGGCAGCGAAGCGAACACGATGAGGCCGAAGACGATGAACACCGGCCGCCGTTGCATCACCTTGTCCAGGGCCCGGGCATAGGCCTGGGTGAGTCGCTCGAGGGCATTTTCCACCCCGCGCTCGAAGGCGTTGGGATGGGTATGGGCCTTGAGCATCTTGGCGCACATCATGGGTGACAGGGTCAGGGCGATGATGCCGGAGACGAACACGGCGCCGGCCAGGGTCAGGGCGAACTCCTTGAACAGGGAGCCGGTCACGCCGCCCATCAGGGCGATGGGCGAGTAGACGGCCGCCAGGGTGATGGTCATGGAGATGACCGGCATGGCGATTTCCCGGGTGCCGATGATGGCGGCACGGAAGGGATCTTCGCCGGCCTTGATGTGACGGTCGACGTTCTCCACCACCACGATGGCGTCATCCACCACCAGGCCGATGGCCAGCACCATGGCCAGCAGGGTCATCAGGTTGATGGTAAAGCCGAACATCTGCATCAGCATGGCCACGCCGATGAGCGACAGGGGGATGGTGACGATGGGGATCACCACGGCCCGGAAGGAGCCGAGGAACAGGGTGATGACCACCAGCACGATGAGGCCCGCCTCGACGATGGTCATGATGACCTCATGGATGGACTCGTTGATCGCCTCGGTGGAGTCGTAGAGCAGCTGCATCTGGACGGCGGGCGGCAGATTGCGTGCCAGCTCCGGCAGCATGTCGCGCACCAGCTCGGCGATGTCGAGGGGGTTGGCGGAGGGCGCCGGGTCGACGCCGATGACGACCGCCTCCCGGCCGTCGGCCATGGCGCGGTAGGTGTCATGGTTCTTTTCCAGGCTGACCTTGGCAATATCCCGCAGCCGGATGACGGCGCCATCACGGCTGGCCACCACCAGCTTCTCCAGATCGGCAACATTGTCCACCTGGGTTTTGGCATCGGCGTTGTAGAGCATGAAGTTGCCGATGACCTGGCCGGGCGCCGACTGGTAGTTGTTGGCCTGCAGTACGTTCATCACCTCGGCGGCGGTGAGGCTGTAGGCGGCCATCCGCTCGGGATCCAGCCAGATGCGCAGCGCAAACTCGGTGCCGCCGAACAGGTTGACCTTGGCCACCCCGGGCACGGTGAAGAGCTGGGGCTTGACGACCCGCTCCAGGTAGTCGGTGATCTGGGAACTGTTCAGCTCGGGGCTGGAGAAGGCGATGTAGAGGATGGAGGTGCTGGAGCCGGTGGACATGTCCAGGCTCGGATCCTGGGCCTCCTTGGGCAGTTTGGCGCGCACCGAGTTGACCTTGGCCAGAATATCCGACATGGCGGCATTCGGATCGGTGTTGAGCTTCATGGTCACCGTGATGGTGGAACGCCCCTGCTGGCTGCGGGAGGTCATGAAGTCGACGTTGTCCGCCTGGGCGATGGCCTGCTCCAGGGGCTGGGTGATGAACCCCTGGATCAGGTTGGCGCTGGCGCCGTAATAGCCGGTGCTGACCGTGATCACCGTATTGGTGATCTTGGGGTACTCGCGCACCTGCATGCCCTTGAGCGCCTGCAGGCCCAGCAGGACCAGCAGCAGACTGATGGAGATAGCCAGTATGGGGCGGCGGATGAAAATATCGGTAAATCGCATGGCCTGCTCCGCTTACAGCATGGGGGGGGTGGTCGGTGCGACCAGGGTCTGGTCTTCGACTATCTTGACTTGGCTGCCGTTGGAGAGGCGCACCTGACCACTGGTGACGATACGATCGCCGATCTTGAGGCCGCTCAGCACCAGGGCATCATTACCCTGACGTTCGCCCACCGTGATCATCACCTGGTTGGCGATGGTCACCGGCTGTTCCGCGGCATCCTTGCCTTCGCTCAGCACATAGACGGTCTGGCCGTAGAGGGTGAAGTTGATGGCATTTTGCGGGATGACCACCTGCTCGCTCAGGGGCGGCAGCTGCACCTGCACCCGGGCAAACATGCCGGAGCGCAGCAAGCCATGGGCATTGGGAATGGCGGCCTGCACCTGGACCACGCCGGACTGGGCGCTGACCGCCGGCTCGATGGCGCTGATCTGCCCCTCGAAAGCCTGGTTCGGGTAGGCATCCACGAAGATGTGCAGCGGCTGGCCGACCTTGACCAGCGCCAGATCGGTCTGGGGAATGGTGAAGCGGATGCGCATCACGCTGGTGTCCTCCAGCCGCACTATCTCGTCACCGGCCTTCAGGTATTGGCCCAGATAGACATTGCGCAGCCCCACCTGACCGGCAAAGGGAGCGCGGAGCGTCAGTCTGTCTATGGTGGCCTGCAAGGACTCGATCTGTCCGCCCAGGGCCAGGAAGTCGGCCTCGGCGCTGTCCAGATTGCCCTTGGAGATGGTGCCCTTGGCGTAGAGGCTGCGCATGCGCTCCAGATTGGCGCGGGTGGCGGGCATGCGGGCCTGGGCGGCCTTGAGGTTGGCCTTTTCCACCGAGGCATCCAGGTAAAGCAGTATCTGCTTGTCCTTCACCGTGCTGCCGGATTCGAAGAGGATGTCGACCACCTTGCCGGCGGCTTCGCTGCTGAGCATCACCCCCTGATTGGGCTCGATGAAGCCGATGGCATCGATGGCCGGCTGCCAGGGACTGGGGGCGATCTCGAGGGCCGAGACCGGGAACGTCGGCGCGGGACGGCTGGCCATGGCCTTGCCCATCTGGCTGAATTTGTAGACGTTGAATCCGATCACGCTGCCAAAGATCACGAGCGCGATCAGCAACATCATGGCCATCCATTTTTTCATCGTTCTTCTCCGCAAGTAATGTTAATCGACCAGGATTGCCTTCCAGCTGGCCTGAATGATCTGTTCCTTCAGCTCGTCGGTGAGCGCGAAGTGGTTCAGCTTGTGCTCCTGGGTCATGCCAAAGACCGAGCCCAGGCTGAGGGAGCCGAGTACGCATACCGGCATCGGCTGGAACAGCCCCTGGCGGATGCCCTCTTCATAGAAGGCGGTCAGGGGCTGCCACTCCTGCAGCAGCCAGGTCATGTCCTCGGCGCAGAAGAAGGGCGAGCGTTCGTACAGCTCCTTGTAGATGAGCAAATCCCGCCTCCGCTGGCTGCCTTCGCAGGCATTGAGCCAGAAGCGGCGGTAGCGGGCGAACAGCGGCGCCTGGGGCTGATGATCGATCATCAGCGCCTGCATCATCTCGCTGATGCAATGGTGATAGAGGCGGCGGATCAGATCTTCCTTGCCGTCGAAATGACGATAGAGGGAGCCGGCCGCCATCTCGGCGGCGTTGGCCACCATCTGGATGGAGGTGCCGTGAAAGCCGTGCTCGTTGAACAGCTTGATGGCGGTGTTCAATATCAGGATGCGTTTATCGTTCATGCGCGCGCTATCTGACTCCTGTATGTATGCCGCGGGGCCTAACATCGACAGTGAATGAACGTTCATTCATCGGCGTAGTCTAGAGGGCTGCCGGCAGGAGTCAAGCCTCGCTGGCGGGCCGGATGGCCAAGGAGCGCACAACCGGCGGCGGTTTCTTGTTCGCTGGGCCGCAATAGGCCTGGATGGACGTAAATTCTGACAAAAACACTGGACAAGCCGGATCGCCCCCCTTAGTATTGCGACCCGTCCGATGACGAGCGCCCGTAGCTCAGCTGGATAGAGCGCTGCCCTCCGGAGGCAGAGGTCACAGGTTCGAATCCTGTCGGGCGCACCATAACCGGTGTTGCCGATGATGAAGTCGGGCGTCGGCGGGTTGGACGGTAAAAGGCAAGAATAGAAAGCAGTGGTGGCTGTAGCTCAGTTGGTAGAGTCCAGGATTGTGATTCCTGTTGTCGTGGGTTCGAGCCCCATCAGCCACCCCATTTTCTAGAACAGATTGCACCCGTG
>JBFHKO010000130.1:0-7381 GCA_041595355.1 Aeromonadaceae bacterium | reverse complement strand
TGCGGGCCTGCTGGATATGGGCGATGCGGTCGGTCGCATTGATGAAGTCTGCGACCGACCGGTAGGTCTTGCCGCCTCCGGTCAGGATGAGCAGGAAGGCCGTCAGGAAACCGGCCAGTGACAGGCTCTCGATCGGAAAGCCGGTGCTCCGGGACGCCGGTTTCGTCCGTGAGTCGATACGGGCCCTGGCGATCAGGGTGGCGGCGGCGAGCAATACGAGGCTCAGCGCCGCGCCGAATGCCATGGGGGGGTGCCACTGGTCGCTGGCAAGCTCGCCGGCATGCCAGAGATAGCCGACCAGCGGCACGAAGCCGAGTAGCAGCACCAGCACCGCCAGTGGCCGGATCAGGGCGTGCCAGCGTGACAGGGGCAGGGTCAGCTGGGCCAGCCCGAGAAGGACAAAGGCCAGGGCGGTGCTGGGGGTCAGCAGGCCCTGGCTGGCATAATAGGTTTCGACAGAGCCCTTGAACGGCTGCCCGTCGATGCCAAGTGGCCAGCCGTTCAGGTAGGCCCTCAGGCTCGCCATGGCACTGATGCCGCCGGGGGGCGAATACTCGGGAAGCGGAAGCAGCGGCGCGCCGGCATGGGTCGGCCAGTCGAACAACTGCAGCCGGAGGCTCGCCAGCCCCAGGCTGATGATCATCATGGCCAGCAGCCGGCTGAGCTCGGGCCAGCGGGGGGTGGAAAATCCGGCTTGCAGCAGCAACCCCAGGCTGGCGAGCAGCAGGCCGAGGGCGATGTTGGCGCTCATATCGGCACCACCCGGCAGCATGTTACCGAACCGCAGGGCCTCGAAGGCCTCGTCCAGCAGCGCCAGCAGTGACAAGGCGGCCGTCAGTGCCGTCAGCAAGCGGAGGCGGGCGTGGGGGAAGAGTTCGGTCATTGTGCGTTGCAGCATGGCGGCAGCCTGTCTATGGCGGGGCGTCGAGTCGACTCTTTTTCAGCCAAGGCTAAGGGCGCAGCCAACAAAAATCAAATGAAACCTATGCCCCGGCTCGGCCTGCTCCTCCGCGGCTTAGGTGTGATCTCTCTGTAGGTGGTTCACTCGGAGCATTCCCGCAAAACTGAAGGCGTCAACCAAGCTGCCGCTCTTCGTTTCTGGCTGTCGTCGTCTGCAGTCCCTCTCCCTTGCCGGGGTGAGAGTTCATCCCCCGCAAGCCGGCGATGATTTTTAACTGTCGCTATTTATCATGAACATGAAAGATTTGGTTTTTGTTTGAAAGTCAGGTCAACTGTTTTTTGCATTCATGTTCTGTCCCAGGGGGGACCATCATCCTTGTCCTTCTCTTGGGTTTGTAAACTCAAACTCGGTTGAGCCCCTGCCGGGCCGGGTAACTAAAACCGGAGCCTGGGCTAGGCTGGCCTGCGGGATGGCTATCCTTCATCCAGTAAGAAGGGGATCGCGGCCACGGTGTGGCCTTTATAATATATAAAGCAAAAACAGTTAGTTATGTTGGTGTGGTACCAGGGTAACATCGGGTCATGGTGTTCTTCAGTACGGGACTAGCGGTGGCTTGTGTGTGATGCAGGGGCTGCCAGCGGCTGCGCCTTGGCCGTCAGGCGGCCGGGACCGGAGTATCGGAGATCCGCTGGCAAGGGACTGCCAGCCTTGAGCCGTTTGAAAACCAACGAACCCGCTGCGGTCGAAAAGGGTTTCCTGACTGGACAAAAAACGCCAACTGCGTCACATTGCAAAAATGAATTTGTGCAGAATGTCGTTCATTGTGAAAATATCAACTTGCCGGGTCGCCAGCCAAACATGACAAGCGAACAGCTGCAACCTGGAGCCAACCGCACATCCGGCGCCTTACCAACGGCTGAATGTGCTCCCTTCACAGATGGAGTCAAATTGAGGACTACACCATGGATTTCATTATTCATGCAGCGGAATGGTTCATTGCGCTATTCCAAAAAGGCGGAGACGTCTTTGTCAGCATGGTAACCGGCATACTGCCGTTGCTGATCTCGTTGATGGTGGCGATGAACGCCCTGATTCAGTTCATCGGGCAGGAGCGGGTGGAGCGCCTGGCGGCCAAGAGCGCCGGCAACCCGGTGTCTCGCTACCTGATACTGCCGGTCATCGGCACTTTCGTGTTCATGAACCCCATGACCCTGAGTCTGGGTCGCTTCCTGCCGGAGCGCTACAAGCCCTCCTACTACGCGGCCGCGTCCTACAGCTGCCACTCCATGAATGGGCTATTCCCGCACATCAACCCCGGGGAATTGTTTGTTTATCTGGGTATTGCCAATGGCCTAACTACGTTGGGCTTGCCGCTGGCGCCCCTGGCCATCAGTTACCTGCTGGTCGGCATGGTGAGCAACTTCTTCCGCGGCTGGGTGACCGACTTTACTACCGCCATGGTGGAAAGACAGCAAGGCGTTCGCCTCAGCACTGACGTCCACATTCGTGTAGCCGCGTAAGCCAATCAGGAGCAGACATCATGGAAAATTCACTCTACATCACCAAAGGTAGTGGCGGCTGGGGTGGTCCTCTGACCATCGATATCGCGCCGGGCAAGAAGATCCTCTACATCACCGCGGGTACCCGACCGGATATCGTTGACCGCATGGTCGAACTCTCCGGCATGGAAGCGGTGGATGGTTTCAAGACCTGCATCCCGGATGACGAGATCGCGGTCGCCATCATCGATTGCGGTGGCACCCTGCGTTGCGGTCTCTACCCTAAGAAGCGTATCCCGACGGTGAATATCCACTCCACCGGCAAGAGCGGCCCGCTGGCCAACTTCATTGAGGAAGATATCTATGTCTCTGGCGTGAAGCCGGACAACATCCAGCTGCAAGCCCAGGCCGGGGACGCGCCGAGCCAGCCGAAACAAGCGGCAAAAAAAGAAGCACCGCAGTATGACAGCAGCAAGAAGTTGAGCGAACAAAGCGACGGCCTGCTGGCCCGCATCGGCATCGGCATGGGTGGGGTGATGTCTACCTTCTTCCAGGCCGGCCGGGAAACCATCGATACGGTGCTGCGCTCCATCCTGCCCTTCATGGCGTTCGTGTCCATGTTGATCGGGGTGATTCTGGCCTCCGGAGTAGGTGATGTGATTGCGCACGCGCTGATCCCTCTGGCCAAGAGTCCCATTGGTCTGGTGACTCTGGCACTCATCTGCTCCTTCCCGTTCCTGTCACCCTTCCTTGGTCCGGGCGCGGTCATCGCGCAGGTCATCGGTGTGCTGGTGGGGACCCAGATCGGTCTTGGCAACATTCCGCCGCATCTGGCACTGCCGGCCCTTTTTGCCATCAATGCCCAGGCTGCCTGTGACTTCATCCCGGTAGGTCTGAGCCTGGCAGAAGCCAAGCCGAAAACAGTCCAAATAGGGGTGCCGTCCGTACTTTACTCACGGTTCCTGACCGGCGCACCGACCGTCATGTTGGCCTGGTTCGTCTCCTTCTTTATCTATCAATAACGCGCTAGCGAGGAGTGAAATGACTATGTTGTACCGTACCCAAGTGACCCATATCGGTGAGTTTGCCGCCGACGCCCTGGATGACAACATGATGATACTGTTCGATGACAATGCCCCGGCAGATGTAGCGGACTACTGCTATATCCATCCGCACGCAGCGCTGTTGGATGAGATCAGGGTGGGGGGGGATTTCGTTCTGGGACTATCTCGTTACCCCATCACGGCGGTAGGTAACGTAGTCAACCAGAACCTCGGCGAATTGGGTCACATCACCATCCGTTTTGATGGTGCCGATGAAGCGGAATATCCAGGAACTGTACACGTAAGAGGCACTTGCCCCGCGAGCCTGGATGTTGGAACCGAAATCGCGTTTGAAATGAACTGAATAATTAAGACTCACGCTCCCCCTGCATCATTGAGTTAGCGGCTCGACGCAGGGGGGCGCGAGATACAGCAATCGAGGAGAGTAGCATGTCAAAAGTAGCACTGGTAGTTGGAGGCGGCAAAAGTCTGGGCGCCTTCCTTTGCAAGGGGCTGGCCGAGGCCGGTTATCGGGTGGTAGTCGCGGATATGGATGGCGAGAGCGCCAATCTCACCGCCAGCGAAATCGCCGAGATGCATGGTGCCGAGAACGTCATGGCCGTGCAGGCGAATGCCACCCAGGAGCAGGAGGTGCAGCGCATGGTGGGCGCCGTCGATGATCGCTTCGGGCAGATCGACCTGCTGGTCTACAATGCGGGCACGGCGACCGCGTCCAAGATTGATCAGTTCCCGCTGGATGCCTGGTACCGCTCCATCGAGGTGAACCTGACGGGTTATTTCCTGTGTGCCCGTGAGGCCTCCAAGGTGATGATCCGCCAAAATGGCGGCCGCATCATCCAGATCAACTCCAAGTCCGGTAAGGTGGGTTCCAAGCACAACTCCGGTTACTCGGCTGCCAAGTTTGGCGGTGTCGGTCTGACCCAGTCGTTGGCCCTGGATCTGGCCGAGCACAACATCACCGTCCATTCACTGATGCTCGGCAACCTGCTCAGTAGCCCCATGTTCCAGTCCCTGCTGCCGCAATATGCGACCAAGCTGGGCATCCCCGAGGATGAGGTGGAGCAGGTCTATATCGACAAGGTGCCGCTTAAGCGTGGCTGCGAGTTTCAGGACGTACTGAACGTGCTGAAGTTCTATGCCAGCGACGAGGCCAGCTACTGCACCGGCCAGTCCATCAACATTACCGGTGGCCAGGTGATGTTCTAATTCCACCCGTGTGAGAAATTCCTGAGAGCTCAATTTTTGGCGGTGTGCTGTACACTGCCTTTTTTCATTGTGAGGTGCTAAATGGATGCCACTAATCTTCTGATTGTATTTGCCCTGGTAGCCTGGGGGCTGCAGATTGGCCTGGGCTTTTTTCAGGTGCGGGCCTTCAACCGCATGCTGCAGGAGCTGAGCGTGAAAGGCTCGGTGAAGATTGGCCGCACGGCCTCCCGCTGGCGCCCGCGCACTTTGGTGGTGCTGGCCCATGATGCCAACGGCGTCATCGTCGATGCTCAGCTGCTGAAAGGGATGACCGTGTTCTCCCGGCCACAGACCCTCGACAGCCTGGTGCATGCCCGTATTCCCCTGACCGAACAGCAACTGGCTGAGCTGATGCCGCCAGTGCGCGAAGCGGTAATTTGCGCGCTATCAATAAAATGATAATCAAATCGCCAGTGTGTTTTCATTTTGAAAATTTCAGGGTACATTTTTGATCAGGTAATGACAGCATATAGAGAGCCTGGTATGTCCATTGAAGTTCGTCGAGAGATGTTGGTCCGTTATCTGCGCGAACACGGCAGAACCTCCGTCAACGAACTGGCTACGCAGTTCAACATTACCGGCGCCACGGTTCGCAGCGATCTGCGGCATTTGGAGCAGGCGCAACGGGTCGTCCGCCGCTATGGCGGTGCCGAGGCCTTCTCCCATCCGGCGCTGGATGATCGCACTATGGATGAGAAAACCGCCCTCAACCTGAATACCAAGCAACGCATCGGCGCCAAGGCCGCCAGCCTGGTGCACGATGGCGAGTCCATCATCCTCGACAGTGGCAGCACTACCTTGCAGATGGTGCCCTGGCTGGCGGAGAGGCTGGCGCTGACGGTGATGACCAACAGCCTGCATATCATGAACGAGGCGGCGGCCCTCGATAGCAGCCTGACGCTGCTGATGCCGGGTGGCACCTACCGTAAGCGCTCCGCTTCTTTCCATGGCAGCCAGGCGGAGCAGGCGTTTCATGTTTTCACCTTCGACAAGCTGTTCATCGGCGCCGACGGCTTCGATGTGGAGCAGGGCACTACCACCTTCAACGAGGCTTATCGGGTGAGCCAGGCCATGTGCCAGGCCGCCCGTCAGATCATAGTGGTGACCGACTCCAGCAAATTCGGCCGCAAGACGCCCAACGTAGTGGTTCCCATCGACAAGATCGACATCATCATCACCGACACCGGCATCAGTGATGCCGACCGGCAGGCGTTGGAGCAACACGGCATCCGGGTGGTGCTGGTCTGAGCCGCTCGCCTGATTGGTTTTGCCCCCATTCAGAGGAACACGTCGTCATGCGTGAACAGATCCAACACTATGCCCATGAAACTCTGAGCATCGAGCTGTCCGAGGCGCAAACGTTGCTAGCCCGGCTTGATGACTCCTTCGTTTGTGCCTGCGAGGCCATTCTCGCCTGCACCGGCAAGATAATCGTCACCGGCATCGGCAAATCAGGCCATATCGGTAAGAAGATTGCCGCTACCCTGGCTTCGACCGGTTCGCCGGCCTTCTTCGTTCATCCCGCCGAGGCGCTGCATGGCGATCTGGGCATGATCACCGGCGGGGATTTGGTGATCATGATCTCCAACTCCGGCGAGGCTGGCGAGTTCAAGACCATGCTGCCGCTGCTCAAGCACAAGGGACTGGTGGTGATCGGCTTCACCGGCAAGTTGGGCTCCTATCTGGCTAGACAGGCCGACCATGTGATTGATATCAGCGTCCAGCAGGAGGCCTGTCCCCTCGGTCTGGCGCCGACTTCCAGTGCCATCAACACGCTGATGATGGGCGATGCCCTGGCCATCAGTGCCATGCGCTTGCGCAACTTTAACGAGCAGGACTATGCGGTCTCCCATCCGGGGGGCAGTCTGGGGGCCCGATTGCTGTTGCAGAATCAGGACATCATAGACCCGCTGTTGCCGGTACCGATCTGCAAGGCAGACACGCCACTGCGGGCTGCGCTGCTGGTTCTGAGCCGCGGCGGCCTGGGATTGCTCGCCATCTGCGACCGCGACCAGCGGCTGCTGGGCGTGTTCACCGATGGGGATCTGCGCCGAGCACTAGAGGGCCCCCTGGATCTGGATACGCCAGCCGAGCAGCTGATGACGCGCCATCCCATCTGGGTTAAGGCCGAGGCGCCGGCTGCGGCCACCTTGGCGCTGATGCATGAGCGCAGCATCAATGCGGTGCCGGTCCTTGATGCCAGCGACGGCTTTCTGGGGGTGATTACCACCCACCAAATCTACAAGGCGGGCATTCGTTGACGATCGGTTACCCGGCAGTCGCGCTATGCGTGCTGCAACTGGGCAACGTCTCGCCATTCAGGGCGATGTCAGCTCGAAGATGACCGGCAGGCGCAGGCGGGATGGCCGGCCCTGGCCATTTTCCAGGTGCGGATAGAAGTCGCTGCGGGCCACCGAGCGCAGCGCGGCGCTGTCCAGCAGTGGCCGCCCCGAGCTCTGGATGATCTCGCGTCGGAGCTGCCTGCCGTTCTCATCCAGCCACACCTCTATCACCACTGTGCCCTGCCAGCCTCGCCGTCGCGCCTGGGGCGGGTACTCCACCGGTCTGGGCTGGCCCCGGTAGCGGGGATGGTGGATGAGGGGCGGACCGGCATTCGCCGGGCCGGCCGCAGCGGCGGTACCGGCGGTGGTCGCCGGGCTGCCCGAGGGCGA
>JBFHKO010000129.1:0-7410 GCA_041595355.1 Aeromonadaceae bacterium | reverse complement strand
CGTGGGTCGAGGTGACCACCAGCAGCAGCCGTGGCCGGCTGGCCAGCAGGGTGTCCAGATCGGCGGGGTTGTGGATCTCGGTCTGATGACCGGTGGCCTGCAGCAGCGCGGCCAGATGGTCGGCCACGTATTCGGCGGCGCCCAGGGTCGAGCCCACCAGCAGATGGATATAAGCCATGTTTGGAGTCCTGTCAGAGGGGAAGCTAAAGGATAAACCAGTGTAGCCATAGATGGCCGGAGACAGAAGCCGCCAGGCCAAGGCCGACACGGCGAAAAAAAATGCCAGTCAGCGGGCGCTGACTGGCATTTCGACCCGGGGACGCAGGAGGGCGCCCCGCCCTGGTCTCAGGATACGCGACGCTTGAATTCGCCGGTACGGGTGTCGATTTCGATCTTGTCGCCAATCTTGACGAAGTCGGCCACGGCGACGGTGGCGCCGGTGCCCTTCAGGCGCGCCGGCTTCATCACCTTGCCGGAGGTGTCGCCACGCACGGACGGCTCGGTGTATTCCACTTCACGCACTATGGTGATGGGCAGTTCGACGGAGATGGCCTTGCCGTTGTAGAAGGTCACTTCACAGACGTCTTCCATGCCGTCGATCAGGAAGTTCAGCACCTCGCCCAGGTTTTCCTTCTCGATGTCGTACTGGTTGTATTCGGTATCCATGAACACATACATGGGGTCGGCGAAGTAGGAGTAGGTGCACTCCTTGCGCTCGAGCTGCACGACTTCCATCTTCTCGTCCGCCTTGTAGACGGTTTCGGTGCCGGCGCCGGAGAGCAGGTTCTTCAGCTTCATCTTGACGACGGCGGCATTGCGACCGGACTTGTTGAATTCGGTCTTCAGCACGACCATGGGGTCGTTGCCGATCATGACGACGTTGCCGGCGCGGAGTTCCTGAGCGGTTTTCATTGGATCAGTTCCTGTGTTGAACAGCAATGGGGGTTTAGGCGCCGCATTCTAGCTTTTTTTCGGCAAATTGCACCAGCCGGCTGGCTAAATCTCCCCCAGCGAGCAGCCTCTGCGGCCAGCGGCGCGCCTGCGCGCACCATTGTGGCCAGTGCGGCTGCAGCGCCCGCCAGGCGGCGACGCTGGCCGCCGCTTCACCGCGGTTGAAGGCCAGGCTCAGCGCCAGCAGGGCCTCGCGCGCGCCGTCGTCCCAGCCGCTCGCATAGCGCTCGATGAAGGCCTCCAGCTTGGCCAGGTGCGCCTGCTCGTCCTGGGGATAGATGTGCCACAGGAAGGGGCGCGCGGCCCACTGGGCGCGGACAAAGGAGTCCTCGCCGCGCACCAGATTGAAATCGCAGCTCCAGAGCAGCCGGTCAAAGCCGCCCTGATCGGCCATCGGCAGCACCTGCAGCCAGAGGTGGCCGAGTTGATGCCGGCTGCCGGCCACCAGCGGCGTCTCGCCGAACAGCGGCTGCAGGCTGGCAAGGCTGCGTCCCTCGGGTACCAGCAGGCGCACCGGCGCTGGCCCCTGGCTCCAGCTGTGCAGCAGCGCCGGCAGGGCCGGATTCTCGTAGCTGAACAGGCTGATCCAGAACTCCTCTGCCCGCGGGAGCGGCAGCCCCTGCTGCCGGCACCAGGCCTCCCGCTGCGCCGGCGAGGCTTGCCAGTGCCGGCGCTCCGCCGCCAGTGAGCGCTCGCATATCAGCCCGCCACTGCGGCGGCTGAAGCCGGGGAAGAAGAAGTACTTGTCCAGCCCCAGGGCGCCCTGATGAGAGGGCAGACCATGGCAGTCGTCAATCCAGGCCTCGGCGCTCAGGTATTCCAGGTTGAGCCACAGCGGCGCTGGCGTGGCGGCGCTCATGGCCTGCTTGACGCGCTCGGGCAGTTCACAGGCGAAGGCCTCGATCACCAGCCGGCCAGGCCGGTAGTGCTGCAGATTGGCGGCGTTCCAGTGGTGGATCTGCACCCCCTGCTGCCGCTGCACCGCCGCCTGCGGATCCAGCTCGGGACAGATGCGCCGGAAACTGGGCATGTCATCGACCCAGAGGCGGATTGGCTGCCCGAATTCATGCACCAGCTGCCGCGCCAGACGCCAGCAGATGCCGATGTCGCCGAAGTTGTCGATCACGGTACAGAACAGATCCCAGTGGCGGGGGGGGGTGGGCATCTCGGGTCTCCCGGGAGGCGGGGCGCGCAGCGGGCCCGGCCATTTTGTCTACGAGGCCGTCTGCAATCTTGGCTATACTGCAGGCCCGACCGTGGGTGGTCATGATGCAACGAGAGCGCGATGCGATCCAATCTGATGTTACTGCTGGCAGCCGCCATCTGGGGGCTGGGCTTCGTGGCCCAGCGGCTGGGTATGGATTACCTCGAACCCTTCGCCTTCAACGGGGTGCGTTTCATGCTCGGTGCCCTCTCCCTGCTGCCGCTGCTTGCCTGGCAGGCCCGAACCCGCCAGGCGGTAGCACCGCCCGAGCCTGGCCGGCAGTGGCGTGCCTGCGCCCTGGCCGGCGGCCTGCTGTTCGTCGCCGCCACCCTGCAGCAGGTGGGGCTGCTCTATACCACGGCGGCCAAGGCGGGCTTCATCACCGGCCTCTATATCGTCCTGGTGCCGCTCATCGGGCTGCTGCTCGGCCAGGGCTGCCACCGCAATACCTGGCTGGGCGCCGGGGTGGCGCTGGCCGGCCTCTATCTGCTGAGCCTCAACGGCGCGTTGCGGCCCTCGCTCGGTGACAGCCTGCAGCTGGCCGGTGCCCTGTTCTGGGCCCTGCACATCCTGGTGATCCATCATTACAGTACCAGGATGGATCCGCTGCGGCTCGCCTGCGGGCAGTTCGTCATCTGCGCCCTGCTGAGCCTGGGGGTCTCGGGGCTCATCGAAACGCCGACCCTGACGGCGGTGCTGGCCGGCTGGCGGCCCATCCTCTATGCCGGTCTCGTCAGCGTCGGGGTGGCCTATACATTGCAGGTGGTGGGGCAGCGCCAGGCCCACCCCACCCACGCTGCCATCATCCTCAGTCTGGAGTCGGTCTTTGCCGCCCTGGGCGGGCTCTGGCTGCTGGGTGAGGAGCTGTCCATGCGCGCCTGGAGCGGTTGCGCCCTGATGCTGGCGGGCATGTTGCTGTCCCAGCTGCGCCCCAGCCTGCCGGCACCACTGGCGGTTGCCCCTCAACGCTAACAGCGGTTAATCAAGGAGAAGTGCATGCGTTTGCGCGTCGATGAGCTGACCCAGCCCCTGATCGGGCTCATCCTGTTGTTTGGCCTGATCGCGGCTGTGTTCCAGATAGTGGCTCCCTTCCTGGCGGCGACCCTGTGGGCGGTGATACTGGTATCGGCCACCTGGGGCCCCTTCCAGTGGCTGTCGACCCGACTGGGCGAACGCGATGGCCTGGCGGCCAGCCTGGTGGTGGTAGCCCTGCTGCTGTTCGTGCTGATCCCGCTGGTACTCGCCTCCATCGAGTTTGCCCAGCAGCTCACCGAGCTGGCGCGCAGCCTGCCGGCGCGGGTGCATGCCGGTTTGCCGCCGCTGCCTGACTGGGTGCTGGGACTGCCGCTGGTGGGAGAGTGGCTGAACAGCCAGTGGCAGCTGTTGCAGCAGCAGGATTACCAGGTGCTGGCGCAGCTCAAGGGGCTGGCAGGGCCGACTGCCAAGCTGATGCTGGGCATGGCCGGCGCCATCGGCGGGGGGCTGCTGATGCTGCTGCTCAGCATCCTCATTGCCGGTGTCCTCTATGCCGAGGGTGAAACCCTGCATCGCTGGGCCATCGCTTTCAGCCACAAGATTGGTGGCGAGCAGGGCGAGAACCTGTTGCGGATCAGCAACCGCACCATTCGGGGGGTGGTGTTCGGCTTCATCGGCGCGGCGGTGGCCCAGGGGGCGCTGGCCTGGTTCGGTTTTGCCCTGGCCGGGGTGCCCAATGCCCTGAGCCTGGGGCTGCTCATCTGCCTGCTCTCCCCCATTCCCGGCGGCCCGCCGCTGGTCGGTTTCGCCGCCGCCGCCTGGCTGTTCCAGCAGGAGCAGCTGGTGTGGGCCGGTTTCATCGTGCTCTGGACTCTGTTTGCGGTGGGCACCATAGACAACGTGGTGAAATCCCTGGTGATTGGCCGCAACAGCCCCCTGCCGCTGACCCTGATCCTGTTCGGGGTCATCGGCGGGGCCATCGCCTTCGGCCTGCTGGGGGTGTTTCTGGGTCCCGTGCTGCTGGCCCTGTTGTACACCCTGCTGCGCAGTTGGGTGAAACAACCCGCGCCCGCTACCGAGCCGCGGTTGCCGCTGGAATAGCCGGCTGGCGCTGGTCCGGGCCGCCGTCATGGTGTATATATGGATATGCATATATGCGCATCAGGTTTGACTGTCATGACCAAACAACGGGTACTGTTCCTCTGCACCGCCAACTCGGCCCGCTCCCAGATGGCGGAGGTGCTGCTGCGCCAGCATGCCGGTGAGCTGTTCGAGGTGCTGAGCGCCGGAAGCCAGCCGGATAGCGTCGATCCGCGCACCCTGGCGGCCCTGCAGCAGTTGGGCTTGCCGACCGAGGGGCTCCACAGCAAGGGGATGGATGAGGTGATCGGGCAGCCGTTCGATTTCGTCATCAGCCTGTGCGACAAGGCGAGCCGGGAGTGCGAGCTGATCCCCAATGCCGGGGAAATCATGCACTGGCACTTCCCCGATCCCAAGGAGCGAGCCGAACCGGATCCCTTCCTGCTCACCTTGCAGGAGATCAACGCCCGCATTCGCCTGTTTGTGCAGATCCAGGACCGCGCCCAGCGGCGCGAGAGGCCGCGGATCCCGCCGGTGACGCTGTTCAAGAGTCTGGCCGATGCCACCCGTTTGCGGCTGCTGCTGCTGATCCAGGCCGAGAACGAGCTGTGCGTCTGCGAACTCACCGAGGCGCTGGATGACATTCAGCCCAAGGTATCCCGCCATCTCAATCAGCTGAAAAAAAACGGCCTGTTGCAGGATCGCCGCCAGGGGCAATGGGTCTACTACCGCCTTGACGAGGCGTTGCCCGACTGGGTGCTGGGCATCATTGCCGAGGCGCGGCGCGCCTGCGAGGCTGACCTGGATGATGACAGGGCGCGCTTGCAGGCCATGTCTGCCCGTCCCCGGCCGGATGGCCGCTGCGCCGGCTGATCCCGTCAACCCATCATTATTGAAAGGAGTCACTGAACATGGCCAGCCCGCTTGGGGTCTTTGAACGTTATCTGTCGCTGTGGGTGGCGCTGTGCATCGCTGCCGGCGTGGGCCTCGGCCTGGCGGCGCCGTCGCTGTTTCAAGCGGTGGCGGCGCTGGAGTGGGCGCGGGTCAACCTGGTGGTGGCGCTGTTCATCTGGGTGATGATCTACCCCATGATGATCCAGATCGAGTTCGATTCGGTGAAGGAGGTCGGCCGGCGGCCCAGGGGGCTGCTGCTGACGCTGGTGGTCAACTGGCTCATCAAGCCCTTCAGCATGGCGCTGCTGGGCTGGCTCTTCTTTCGCGGCCTGTTTGCCGACTGGGTCGATCCCTCCAGCGCGGAGCAGTATATCGCCGGCATGATACTGCTGGGGGTGGCACCCTGCACCGCCATGGTGTTTGTCTGGAGCCAGCTCACCCGGGGCGATCCCAATTACACCCTGGTACAGGTCTCGGTGAACGATCTCATCATGGTGTTCGCCTTCGCCCCCATCGCCGGCCTGTTGCTGGGGGTGACCGAATTGCAGGTGCCCTGGGAGACCCTGTTCTTCTCTACCCTGCTCTATGTGGTGCTGCCGCTGGTCGCCGGCTACCTGACCCGCCATGCGCTGCTGCGCCGGGGAGGCTTGCCGCGCGTCAACCGGCTGGTGGCGCACCTCAAGCCCTGGTCCATCCTCGGCCTGCTGGCGACTGTGGTGCTGCTGTTCGGCTTCCAGGCCGAGCTGATCCTGGCCCAGCCGCTGACCATAGTGCTGATAGCCATACCGCTGATGATCCAGTCCTATGGCATCTTCGCCCTGGCCTACGCGGCGGCGCGCTGGCTGCGGCTGCCGCACAACATTGCCGCCCCGGCCTGCATGATCGGGACCTCCAATTTCTTCGAGCTGGCCGTTGCGGTGGCCATCTCCCTGTTTGGCCTGCACTCCGGCGCGGCGCTGGCGACCGTGGTCGGCGTGCTGGTCGAGGTGCCGGTCATGCTGTCGCTGGTGGCGTTCGCCAACCGTACCCGTCACTGGTTTCCCCCCTCCAAGGAGTTGTCATGAGCCGAGTTGTCCACCCGATCACCGAATTGACGCTGCAAAACGGCGCCGTCCTGGGGCTGATGCCCTGCCCCGGCGTCAAGGCGCCGCCGCTCGCCGAGGCGCTCAATGATGTCCAGGCCTGGGGCGCCGAGGCGGTGCTGACCCTGATGGAGCCGGAGGAGCTGGCGCGACAGGGTGTTGCCGAACTGGGGGCCCAAGTACAGGCCCTGGGCCTGAAGTGGTTCCATCTGCCCATCGAGGATGATCATGCCCCGGAGGCGGCCTTCGCGGCGGCCTGGGAGCAGCAGCAGGCGGCCATTCTCGCGCTGCTCGAGGGCGGCGGACGGCTGGCCCTGCACTGCAAGGGCGGCAGCGGCCGCACCGGCCTCATCGCCACCCGGCTGCTGCTGGCCCTGGGCTGGGAGCTGGCGCCGGCCATGGCGGCGGTGAAGGCGTTGCGGCCCAAGGCGCTGACCCTGCCGGCTCATCAGGCCTGGATTGCCGGGCAGGCCGCCAGACAGGCTTGAGTGCCGGCCTTCACCTCCATTCACCAGAGACAGGAAATCATCATGACCATCAAGGTAGGGATCAACGGCTTCGGCCGCATGGGCCGGCTGGCGCTGCGCGCCGCCTTCGACTGGCCCGAGCTGGAGTTCGTGCAGATCAACGATCCGGCGGGGGATGCCGCCACCCTGGCGCATCTGCTCAACTTCGACTCCATTCAGGGACGCTGGCAGCACGAGGCGCTGGCCGAGGGTGAGAGCATGCTGATAGGCGGGCGGCGCCTTGCCGTGAGCCGTCAGCGCGCCATCGGCGACAGCGACTGGTCCGGCTGTGACGTGGTGCTGGAGTGTTCCGGCGTGATGCGCGACGCCGCGCTGCTGCAGGCCTATCTGGAGCAGGGGGTCAAGCGGGTGGTGGTGAGCGCGCCGGTGAAGGCCCCGGGCATCCTCAACGTGGTGATGGGGGTCAACCAGGATCGCTTCGATCCGGCCGTGCACCGCATCGTCACCGCCGCCTCCTGCACCACCAACTGCCTGGCGCCGGTGGTAAAGGTGATCCACGAGGGGCTGGGCATCCGCCACGGCTCCATGACCACCATCCATGATCTCACCAACACCCAGACCATCATCGATGCGCCGCACAAGGATCTGCGCCGGGCCCGGGCCTGCGGCATGAGCCTCATCCCCACCAGCACCGGCTCGGCCACCGCCATCACCGAGATCTTCCCCGAGCTCAGGGGGCGCCTCAATGGCCATGCGG
>JBFHKO010000128.1:0-7435 GCA_041595355.1 Aeromonadaceae bacterium | reverse complement strand
CGTCAGCTCGTCCAGTACCCGCAGTACCTTGACCAGCCGGTCTTCCTGGCGGAAACGCTCTTCCAGCCCCAGGCCGAGCTGCTCCAGATCCGTATCCAGCTCCAGCAGCCCATCCTCATCGACTTCGGCATACTTGTCGTTGAATTGCAGTGCGAGCTCGGTGGTGAGCTGGATGCGGGGGATGATGCGGTTGGCGAGCGACAGGCTGCGGCCGCTGGCCTGTTCAAAGGCGCTGACCACCTGATCGTAGATCTCGAAGTGACCGGCGCAGATGTAGTCCATCAGCCGCTGGCAGAAAGCCTGCACCTCCTGGCAAGGGGGCAGGGTGGTGCGGTGACGACCGATGCCGGCGAGGTGCAGGTAATCGATGAGCAGCTCCTGCCGCGCATCCAGCCAGGCATCCACGGCCGGATGTTTGCCGGCGACCTGCTGTCGTGTCTTTTCAAGTTGACTGAGCATGTCTCCCTCTCCAGGCAAGGTAACCATCTTGTAAGGTCCATTAGAATGACAAGCCGGGGAGTGGGTCAATAGTTGGGCTGGAAATCTTTGCTGACTGTTAACTGGATACGGGTTTGTGACGCCAAGGCTGCAATATTGTTGACGTCAAGGGCGGAAGCGAAGTGGTAACATGGCAGATCACAAGCCCTCAGCCAGGATATTAAAGAGAGTGAGCGCCTTAGAAAATGATCGTTACCTGCGCGCCCTGTTGCGCCAACCGGTGGATCGAACCCCGGTCTGGATGATGCGCCAGGCCGGCCGGTATCTGCCGGAGTACCGCCAGTTGCGTGCCGAGGCGGGCGACTTCATGTCGCTGTGCCGCAACCCGGAGCTGGCCTGCGAAGTGACGCTGCAACCCCTGCGTCGCTATCCCCTGGATGCTGCCATCCTGTTTTCCGATATCCTGACCATTCCCGATGCCATGGGCCTGGGGCTCAGTTTTGGCCAGGGCGAGGGGCCGCGCTTTGCCCGCCCGATCGCCAGCCTGCGGGATGTGCAGCAGCTACCCATTCCGGATCCCGAGCTGGAGCTCGGTTACGTCATGGAGGCGGTGCGCACCATCCGCCGTGCTCTCGCGGGCAGCATTCCGCTGATAGGCTTTGCCGGCAGCCCCTGGACCCTGGCCACCTACATGGTGGAGGGGGGCGGTTCCAAGACCTTCGCGCGCATCAAGCAGATGCTCTATCGCGAGCCCGCGACCCTGCATGCCCTGCTGGATAAGCTCTGCGAGAGCGTCATCCTCTACCTCAACGCCCAGGTGGCGGCCGGTGCCCAGTCGCTGATGCTGTTCGATACCTGGGGCGGTGTGCTTTCCGGCCCCGCCTACCGGGAGTTTTCCCTCCAATACATGGCGCGCATCGTGGAGGGCACCCGTCAGCAGGCCGAGGGGCGTCGGGTGCCCATTACCCTGTTTACCAAGAATGGCGCTCAGTGGCTGGAGGCGATGGCCGAGACCGGCTGTGATGCCCTGGGGCTGGACTGGACCGCGGATCTGGATGATGCGCGGCGACGGGTCGGCGAGCGGGTGGCACTGCAGGGCAATCTGGATCCGGCGGTGCTGTATGCCGAGCCGGCGCGCATTGAGCAGGAGGTGGCGCGCTTGCTGGCCCAGTTTGGGCCGGGTAACGGCCATGTCTTCAACCTTGGCCACGGCATTCCCCAGGATGTGGATCCGGCGCATGCCGGCGCCTTCATCGCGGCGGTACAGCGTCAGTCGGCCGCCTATCACGGCGGCTGAAGTGTCTGCTGTTGCTTTTGTACATGCAAGAGGCCGGCAAATTGCCGGCCTCTTGGTGTTTGTGGTATTGCGGTGGCGCGTCAGCCATTGAGCTTGCGATCGTACTCGCGCACCTTGGCCAGGTAAGCCCGGCGCTGCTTGCCGGACATGCTGTCGTTGACCGGCAGGTCGACCCGCATGGGATCCACGGGGCGGTCGTTGATGCGGAACTCGTAGTGCAGATGGGGGCCGGTCGAGCGGCCGGTGTTGCCCGACAGGCCGATGGTCTGTCCCTGCTTCACCTTCTGTCCCGGTTTGACCAGCAGCTTGCTCAGGTGCATGTAGTGGGAGCTGTAGCGGCCATTGTGGCGCAGTATGATGTAGCGGCCCGCTGCCCGGTGGCTGGTCGCCTTGACCACCACGCCGGCACCGGTGGCCAGCACGGGGGTGCCGACCCGCACGGCGAAGTCGGTGCCGTTATGGGGCATGACGGTGCCGGTGACCGGATTGCGCCGGCGCGGGCTGAAGGAGGAGCTGACCCGACGAACCGACGGGATCGGATAACGCAGGAAGGTGCCACTCACCAGGCTTGAGCCGTCGGCGTCATAGAACTTGTCGTCGCTGTGGCGGTAGGCGCTCAGGGTGCGCCCCTTGACGTTGAAGGTGACGGCCAGCACCTTGGCGTCCGCGCTGGCCTTGCCGCCGACACTGGGTTTGTCCAGCAACACCCGGAAGCTGTCCCCGCGGCGCAGGTCACGACGAAAATCGATGCGGCCCTGGAACAGGCGCGAGACCTGGCGGACCTGATTGGCGGTGAGGCCGGCGCTGCGGGCACTGGCGCTGAAGGCGGAGCTTATCTTGCCCTTGATCACCGGGCTGCCCGGCACAACCCGTGCACGGGGCTGCTCGGCTGCCGGCGTGCTCTTGGCCGCGACGGTCTGGGTCACCCCCTGTGCGTTCTCGAGGTGCGCCACATAGCGGTCGCCCTTGCGCTCGAACAGGACATGGTTGCCCTGGTCGAGGGCGATGCGCAGTTGCTGGACCTGGTTCTTCTCATCGATGAGGAAGGCGAGCATCTGACCAGGCTTGATGCGGATCAGCGAGTTGCGGATGTCGACTTCCAGCAGCTGGTGCAGTGTCTTGGCGGGCAGGTTCAGGGTGTCGAAGATGAACGACAGGTTGTCATCATCCTTGACCTTGTACTCGGTCCACTGGGGCTCGTCGTCCGCCGCGTCGTTCGCGTCATGGGCGATGTCTTCGCTGCCGAGCAGCTCGCGGTCGGAAATGGCCACGAACTCGGTGTCCGCCGCCTGGCTTATCATGGTCGCACCGGTGGCGAGAGCACCGGCATCGACGCTGATGGGGTCGTCTTTCAACAGCTCACCCGGCGAGGGGAGCAGGGTCACGCTGGCTACGGAGAAGCCGGCCAACATTATGATGGCATACAGGTGTTGACGCGGGATAGGAAGCTCCCGGGCCGATATCCCTGCCATCGAGGGAAAAAAGCGTTTCATCCTGTGTCCTTCGCTATGCTGGAAACTGGGATATGAGGACATCCCGCCACACAGTTTCCTCTTATAACATCGCCTTTATTGGGTTACGAAGGTGTAATCCGTACCCAGCGGCTCGAAATTGAACATATATCACGTTTTCTGGCTAAAAGCCAGCCAGCGGGAGCCTGGGGCGGCCGCTCAGGGGCGCCCCAGGCACTCCTCGAATTGGGCGGCCAGCTGGTGCATGAAACGGATATAGCCATCCGCGGTCACCGCAATGCTACTGGCCAGCGGATCCAGGCTGCCGATGGCGACCCCGGTGCCCTGGGTCACCGCCGTGATGAGGGCCGGCTGGAATTGGGGCTCGGCAAATACGCAGCGTGCCTGACCGGCGCGCAGCCGGGCCTGGATGTCCGCCAGCCGGCGGGCCCCCGGGCGCTGATCCGGATTGAGAGTGAAGTGTCCCAGGTTGCGCAGGCCGTAGTGGCGCTCCCAGTAACCGTAGGCATCATGGAACACGAAGTAGCCCCGGGAGGCGAGGGCCTGCATGCGCCGGGCTATGTCGCGGTCGGCGCGGGTCAGCGCTTGTTCGAAGCGTGCCAGGTTGGCGGCATAGGTGGCGGCGTGGAGCGGGTCCCGCTGCTGTAGCTGCTGGCTGATGAGGCGGGCTATCTGCCGGGCCTGCTCGGGGCCCAGCCAGATATGGGTATCGGTACCGTGCTCATGGTCATGGTCATGGTCATCATGATCGGCATGCTCATCGGACGCCGGGGCCCTTGACCCGGCCTTGTGATAGAGCGCCAGCGACGGCTGCTCGCTCAGGGCCAGCGCCTGGGCATGGGGCGCCAGGGGCTTGATCAGGAAGCGCTCCATCTGCGGGCCCACCCAGATGATGAGGTCGGCCTGGCGCAGGCGGCGTACATCCGAGGGCCGCAGGGCGTAGTCATGGGGCGAGCTGCCAAGGGGCAGCAGGGTGTGCGGTTGGGTTACGCCATCGGTGATGGCGGCGCTGATCAAACTCAGTGGATGCACCGAGGCCAGTACTTCGATGGCGTGGGCCAGTGGCGCTTGGATCCAGAGAGCAACAAATAACGGCAGGAGTTTCATATGGCGGATAGCAGGCTAAATCGGGTGTGCTAGTATAACAGCTCATTTTCATGATGAAGATCAAAATTATTTCACCTCACTTCTGCTCGTTGCGGAGCCCCCCATGAAGCAATTGATAGCCCTGGAGTCAGTGACGGTGCGCGTCGACGAACGCATCCTGATTGACGATGTGAGCCTGCGGCTGGACGCCGGCAAGATCACCACTCTGATCGGGCCCAATGGTGCCGGCAAGAGTACCCTGGTCAAGGTGATACTGGGTCTGATAGTGCCCCAGCAGGGGCGCGTCATCCGCCAGCAAGGGGTACGCATCGGCTATGTGCCCCAGCGGCTGCAGCTGGATGCCTCGCTGCCGATGACGGTGGAGCGTTTTCTGCGCCTGGCGCCCCGGCGCGGCTATGGCGTGCATGAGGCCTTGAGACTGGTAGGCGCCGAGCTGCTGGTGCAGCGCGCCATGCAGGCGCTGTCCGGCGGTGAACTGCAACGCATATTGCTGGCGCGCGCCCTCCTGTCCGAGCCTGAGCTGCTGGTGCTCGATGAGCCGGCCCAGGGGGTCGATGTGGCGGGGCAGGTGGAGCTCTATGCCCTCATCGAGCAGCTGGCCGGTGTGCTGGGTTGCGGCGTGCTGATGGTTTCCCATGATCTGCACCTGGTCATGGCCGGCACCCACGAGGTCATCTGCCTCAACCAGCACATCTGTTGTCACGGTGAGCCAGAGAGCGTGGCCCGGCACCCGGAGTTTGCGCGCCTGTTCGGGCGTCCCGAGCGGGAGCAGCTGGCGGTCTATACCCATCATCATCACTGTGACGACCAGCATCATGGCGAGGTGCACCATGTTTGACGATTTCATTCTCTATGCGCTGCTGGCCGGCGTGGGCATCGCCGCCCTGACCGGCCCGCTCGGCAGTTTCGTGGTCTGGCGGCGGATGGCCTATTTCGGCGATACCCTGGCCCACTCCTCTCTGCTGGGGGTGGCGCTGGGGCTGCTGCTGCAGATCAATCTGACCCTGGCCATCCTGCTCTGCTGCCTGCTGATGGCCCTGCTGCTCGCCTCCCTGCAGCGCAATCCGGTGCTGGCCACCGACACCCTGCTCGGCATTCTGGCCCACAGCGCCCTCTCCCTGGGTCTGGTGACCGTCAGTCTGATGCAGGATGTGCGGGTCGATCTGATGGCCTACCTGTTTGGGGACCTGCTGGCGGTATTACCCCAGGATCTGCTGTGGATCTATGGCGGAGGCGTGGTGGTCGCCCTGGTCCTGTGGCGGTTGTGGGATCCGCTGCTGGCCATGACGGTCAGTCCCGAGATGGCGCAGGTGGAGGGGCTGAATGTCGGCGCCCTGCGCGGTGCCCTGATGATTCTGACCGCCCTGGTGATTGCCGTGTCGATGAAATTTGTCGGCGCCCTGCTCATCACCTCCCTGCTCATCATTCCTGCCGCCACCGCGCGGCGCTTTGCCCGCACGCCGGAGCAGATGGCCGGGTTGGCATCGCTGCTGGGGATAGTGGCGGTGTTGGGGGGGCTTGGTCTCTCCTGGTTTCAGGATACGCCGGCCGGCCCCTCTGTGGTGGTCTGTGCCGCCAGCCTGTTCCTGCTCACTCAGCTGTTGCCGGCACGTCGCTAGCTGCGAGGCGGCCAGCCATTCGGCTCAGGCATGACGCTTGAGCCAGGCGGGCTGTTGGTGCAATGGATGACTGTCCGGGGCGCCGGCTTCAATAGCCTTGTTGCATGTCCACCAGAAATTCCAGCGCCTCGCCCTCGACGTAACGCAGATAGTTGCGGGCAAAAATGCGTACCACCTGTCCCGGCTCGCTCCAGGCGGAGTTGTGGGGGGTGATGATGAGGTTGGGCATTTCCCACAGCGGGTGGCTGGCAGGTAGGGGCTCCTGCTCGAAGACGTCCAGCACGGCAGCTCCGAGTTGCCCCTGACGCAGGTACTGGATCAGCGCCCGGGTGTCGATGGTGCTGCCGCGGCCGACACTGAACAGTATGCAGCTGGGCTTGCAGCGGGCCAGCTGGGCGCCATCCAGCAGGTGAAAGGTCTCCCGGGTGGCTGGCAGCACGCTCACTATCACATCCGCCTGGGGCAGCAGCCTCGGCAGGGCCTGCAGCTGGAAGGTCTCGTCGAAGCCGGCGACTTCCCGTCCCGAGCGGTTGACGCCCCAGACCTGCATGCCGAAGTGCTGGCCGGTAGTGGCCAGATGTTGACCTATGCTGCCGGTGCCCAGTATCAGCAGGGTCCGGCCATCCAGTGTCGCGTAGGGCAGGGGATGCCAGATGCGCTGGCGTTGCTGCTCGCGGTACAGCGGCAGATGGCGCGTCAGGCTCAGCAGGTGGCCGAACACATATTCGCTCATCATGGGGCCAAAGATGCCGCGCACGTTGGTCAGCTGGTAATCCTGCCGCAGACCGTCGCCCAGCAGCACCTCCACACCGGCGTAGGTGGACTGCATCCATTTGAGCGCCTTGGCTCGGGTGAGCAGGGGCAGCAGCCGCGCCGGCTCGCCCAGCACCAGGTCGGCGCCGGCGATCAGGGGCTCGGCTTCGGCCAGGGAATCGGCTCGTTGCACCCTCAGGCCGGGCAGGCCGGCACTGAGCAACCGCTGCTGGTAATCGGGGTTGTCACGGCTGAGCAACAACAGGGTGTGTGTACTCATTTTTGCATCCTCCACGGGCATGCCTGAATGGTAACCCAATCCGCAGCGGGCAAACAGGCGCCGGCTCTCATTCATTCATGCGTTGCCGCCCTCTGGGTCATTTCCCCCGGCGCCGGGCTGGACTACAATGTCGCTCTTGACCCATGAGGGAGTGACGGCGTGTTTGGCGAAAAATTTTATAGACGGCTCAACAAGTTGATGCCCTGGCAGCAGACGGTGTTTGCGCTGGCGCTCAGCGAGCGCATGTACCCCAACTACGCGCTCTATGCCGAGAGTACCGGTCGCGGCAGTGCCCCGGCCTACCGGCAGGCGCTGGATGTTCTCTGGCAGTACCTGACCGAGAAGAGCTCCCGGGTCGATCTGGCGGCGGTGCTGGAACAGCTGGAAGCGCATATTCCCGATCCCGAGCAGGAGGAGAGCTACGGCGCCTATCCGGCCCTGGATGCCTGCATGGCGCTGGGGTGTGCCT
>JBFHKO010000127.1:0-7447 GCA_041595355.1 Aeromonadaceae bacterium | reverse complement strand
GCCGGTGGTGCGGATCACCAGCGGCGACTCGGCCAGGTTGTTCATGTTGTCCAGCGCATCCCAGGCCGCCCGGTAGGAGAGCGGCAGCGATTTGGCCGCCTGGGAGAGGGAGCCCAGCCGCTCGATGGCCTCCAGCAGCCGGATGCGGGTGTCGCCGAGAAAGGGGCCCACCTCGGTGCAGAGTTTCAGCTCGCCCAGCAGCCGGTGCCGGGAATGTTGAGATATCGACATGTTGTCACCTATATAACGCTGTCCGGTGCGGGATGGTCGTCATGCGGCTGCGCGCCATGTCCCCGGTGATATTGGCGCCATGACCTGCCGTGGCGCCGTCTGTTTGGGCAGCGGATTGATTTGACTGTGTTTTTTAAATCATAACGCCAGCGCCGCTTGTCCTGAGCTCATCATGGAAGGCGCAACATCATGGACATCAGTGTCCGTAATGGACCCTGGTGCCAGGAAAAATGCAAGATAAGCGCCATCATCGACGTCATGAATATGCAAACAGCGCCCGGGGCCCTCGCTGAGGTTGGCCCCGCGCCGCGGGCTATGGATCGGCTCAGGGTGACCAGATGATGAGCAGCAGCGGCACCGAGATCGCCACCACCAGTATCTCCAGCGGCACGCCGAGCCGCCAGTAATCGCCGAAGCGGAATCCGCCGGGGCCGAGGATCAGGATGTTGTTCTGGTGGCCGATGGGGGTGAGGAAGGCGCAGGATGCGCCTATGGCGACCGCCATCAGGAAGGCATCCGGGTGAGCGCCCAGGGCCGAGGCCGTGCCGATGGCGATGGGGCACATCACCGCCGAGGTGGCGGCGTTGTTCATCAGATCGGAGAGGAACATGGTGACGACCAGGATCAGCGCCAGGGCGCCGATCGTGTGTCCCTGCGCCACATGCTCGAGCAGCAGGCGCGCGATCAGGTAGGCGGTGCCGCTGGACTCCATCACCCCGGCGACCGGGATCAGCGCCGCCAGCAGCACCACCACCGACCAGTCGATGGCCTCATAGACGCTGCGCAGCGAAACGGTGCGCAATGCCGTCAAGGCGAGCACGCCGGCGGCGAAGGAGACCGCCGCCGGCAGCAGGCCGAAGGCGGCGCCGGCCACGGCGGCGGCCATGATGGCTCCGGATCCCCAGGCCTTACGCCGGTCCGGGATGCGCAGCTCCCGATCCGCCAGCGGCACACAGCCGCTGTCGGCGGCAAACTCGGATATCGCCTCGGCGGGTCCCTGCATCAGCAGCAGATCACCGGGCTGGATGGGCGTCAGGCGCAGGCGCTTCACCGAGCGCCGCCCCTCGCGCGACAGCGCTAGCAGGTTCAGTCCATAGCGGGTGCGCAGCGACAGCTCGCTGGCCGAGCGCCCGGCCAGTACCGAGGTGGGCAGCACGGCCAGCTCCATCAGCGCCACCTCGCCCGCATCCTGGGCCTTGTCGGCGTCGTCTGCCTCGCCGCCGGCACGCATCTGCACCGGCACGGTTTCGGCGGGCCGGGTCTCCGACTCCAGGGTCTCTTCCAGCGTCAGCCCGAGCGATGACAGGACTTCGGTCAGCGCATCGGCCTCCGCCTCGAGCACCAGTATGTCTCCCGCGCGGGCCTTGCGCCTGGGATTGGGGGCGATCAGGCGAACGCCCCTGTGCACCAGGCCCAGTATCTGGACATCGCTGCCCGTCAGGGCCGCTTCTATCTCGCGCAGGCTGAGGCCCACCGCCTTGCTGCCCTCGGGCACGCGGACCTCGGTGATGTAGGCACCCGATTCGAACCCCTCGATGCCGGCTGGCTGGCGTTTGGGTACCAGGCGCCAGCCCAGCAGCGCGATGAAGAGGACGCCCGCCAGCGCCATCGGCAGGCCCACGGGGGCAAAGTCGAACATGGCAAAGCCGTTCCCGCCGTGCTGGGCGCGAAAACCGGAGACGATGAGGTTGGGGGGCGTGCCGATCAGCGTTGTCATGCCGCCCAGTATGGTGGCGAAAGCCAGCGGCATCAGGACCTGACCGGGAGTCAGGCCGAGCCGCCTGGCCAGCTGGATGGCGACCGGCATCAGCAGCGCCATGGCGCCGACATTGTTCATGAAGCCGGAGAGCAGCGCCCCCAGCCCGGTGAGGGCCAGCAGGCTCAGGGTGATGCCGGCCCTGGCGGGCAGCATCAGGCGTGTCAGGGCGTCGATGGCCCCCGAGGTCTGCAGGCCGCGGCTCAGTACCAGCACGCAGGCCACGGTGATGACGGCGGGGTGACCGAAGCCGGCAAAGGCCGCGCGCGCCGGAACCAGACCGGTCAGGATGCAGGCCAGCAGCGCGCCCATCGCCACCATGTCGTGGCGCCAGCGGCCCCACAGGAACATGGCCACCGTGGCGGCCAGTATGATCAGGATCAGCGATTGCTCGTAAGTCATGGCAGGCGTCCGCGCTGCAAGGGATCCGGTAACGGGGGCATGTTTTCCTTCCTGTCTGCCTCTCAGGATAGCGATTGTCGTCGATGGCGGTGAACTCCCGGCAGCAAAAGTGCGGCCGGGAGCGGGAGGCGCGGCGGGTTACTTGCCGATGCAGAAGGTAAAGAATCTATCGGCTTCAATACGTTAGTAACTTTCCGGGGGGCGCTTGGGGTAAAGGTAACTAAAACAGCATCTTGAGATGCCTATCACGGGTTTCTGCTATCGTGCAACGTTCCCACATAGTCAATTCTCGATCGTGCAGCCTTCCCATATGAATCAATGCGAGGCCATCAAACGCAATCAAAACCGCTTTTGGGGTGAGTTTTGAACATATTTTGCACCAACTATCGCCTGCTTGGTGCCTGGCAAGCCGCTTTTACGCTTCGAACCGTGCAAGCTTCCCATCGGTGGTTCGGCTAACCGTGCAACCACCCCACATACCGCCAATTTATTCCCAGCCCGTTATCAGCCTGGCTGAGCGGGCTTTTAGGCCCTCTAAAATGGCGCTGCTGATCGCATCGGGGAAGCCCGCCGGTAACTGCTGTGTCACGCGCTCAATAACGGCATCAACGGCGCCGGCCAGTTCTGTCAGGATCCCTTCCATGGCGGAGCGTTCGAATCCCACTGCTTTGGCCGTTTGGAAAAAGTGGCGTGGGAATATCTGCTCAATGGCGTACTTCTTACCCTTGCTGCTTGCCAGACCCATAGCGAGCTTGGCGTCCCTTCGGTTGAGGCCTCGGCCGTCAAACACTGGGTAGACAGATAGGATGTCGTAAAAAGGGGTCAGGCGAAAACGCCCTTGTGGCTCAATGAATACCGAGAAGTTCTTGGCGTGGCCATCGGTGGCTGCCAGCAGCCAGAACAAGACTTGTGCCTTCATGAAGTGGTAGCGATCCTGCTCTGCATTGGCTGATCCCAGCAGGTAGTGCATTATCTCGCCGATCCCAGGGCCACCCTGATTTTCGTATTTCCGTGCTGACGGAACATTCAGTACTTGGCAAAAATCTTCCTGGGGTAGCCGCATGATCCAACTACCATCCGAGGCATACCGGCGGTCAAAACGCTCCACGGCCAAGGCTTTGATGTCATCAAGGCGCACCATAAAGCAACGAGGGACCGGTAAACCGAACTCTTTTGCCAGCAGGGTGCAGAGAAATTCGTTTTCGACGCTGTCTGACAAGTCGAGGCTGTATGAGTGGCTCTCTATCTTGCCGATAGGCAACTTGAGGATATGGGTTGTAGGCGTGGTGCCTTTGGGTTGGCTCCAGCAACCATCTTTGAACAGCAGGGCGGTTTTTTCTTGGGCTCCTGCCAAGGAGATACGGAAGTCCTCAATGTCCTCAATCATGCCCAAAGGGGCACCAGCCTTGTAGCCGGTGAGTATCTTGGCCAGCTCTTGGTCAGACAGCACTTTATAGTCGATGGTGCGAATGTCACCCGGTGCGGCGCCTTTGGGTAGCAGTTGTAGCGCGCCAACGGTATCTGCACCGACTCGTGCCAAAAGGTCGAAGGGCTGGGTTGAGTCGGCATGATAGCGGGTCAGGATCCGGTTTCGTATCTCCGGGTTATCTGGCAATAGGTTATCGAAGAAGTTGTAGGCCTCATCACCCTGATAAGGCTGTCGCCGCAAGGGCATGGAAAGTGATATAGGACGGCTGCCGGTCTGATTAAGCCAGGTCTCAGCGTATTGGAATGCATGGGCGCCGGTGCCAGCACGGCTGAAAACGCCCACCTTGTAGCCATTCATGTAGACATCCAGGTCAGCCATTACCACTCCTCTTTCCAGCCATCAGGGCTTTGGGTGTCGCTGCCTTTGGGTTTCACTTCTAGTTCCAGATCCAGTGCTGACAGGATCTTGAAGAAGGTTTCCAGCTTGGTTCTGCCCGGCTGGAGCTCAAAGCTGGATACCGTGTCCTGGCGGATCCCCACTTTGCTGGCCACTTTTCTCTGGGACAGATCTTCAGATAGACGAACATCTCGCAGGTAGGCACTGAGCTGCTTGGCATTGGTGATCTTCATATCGCGGCACCCTGTTAACTGGATGACTTCAATTTACACGCTTAAGCAGGTAAATCAAATTTCACACGCCATGGCGTGTAATTCCGTTGTTACCTGCCATAGAGAGTAGCGGTTCCACTGACACCCAACCCAAAAGTCGCTTTTGGATGAGCGTGCCCGTTGAGGATTGCGGGTGTGATCGAAAAGCCATCTGTAGGTGCTGTTTGAGTGGCTTAACGTTAGTGCTTTAAGGGGGCCTTGTTGATCAAATACGAAGCCGGACAGCCGTTCCCCAACCCGCTGTTCTCGCTTAGTTGACCGGCTGACGAGCAGGCATACCTAGCCCTATGAGCTTGTTCATGACCTTGACGCCAGCCAGGATCTCGCCCACCTGAGCGTTGTAGTTCCGCAAGCTCAGTTTCGGTCCGATGAGCTGCTTGAAGCGATACATGGCGGTCTCGGCTATCGAGCGCCGATGATAGCCGGAGGCCTTTTTCCATTGTTCCAGCTCACCGGCCTTGAGCGCGGCAACCGCTTCGTTGCGGGGATGGCCGTCTTCCCAGAGTGCCGCGTTCTTTCTTGGCGGGATGGTGGCCTTGGCGCCCTTCTTTTGTAGCAGGGCATGACAGGCTTTGGTGTCATAGGCACCATCGGCGCTGACTTGTTCTATCTTGCGCCGCAACGGGTTGAGCAAGGTCGGCAGCACTTCGTTATCCGCCACCGTCTCCAGGCTGACTTCTGCCGCGACGATGGCATGGGTAGCCGCATCTACGGCCAGGTGCAGCTTGCGCCAGACGCGGCGTTTCTCCTTGCCGTGCTTACGAATTTTCCATTCACCTTCGCCATAGACCTTGAGACCGGTGGCATCGATGACCAGGTGCGCCACCGGGCCTTGGCTGGGTAGTCGGTACTTGATCTCGACCGTCTTGGCGCGCTTGCTGATACAGCTGTAGTCCGGTGACCGCAAGGGCACCTCCATCAGTTTGAACAGCGAGTCGATGAAGCCTTGCAGGGCGCGCAGCGGCAACTTGAACACCCCCTTGAGCATCAAGGCGGTCTCGATGGCGGTGTCGCTATAGTGGAAACCACGCCCTCGGCGGCCATGGTGGGTCTGGCAATGCCACTGCTGAATGGCTTGCTCGTCCATCCAGACAGTCAACGAACCGCGTTGCACCAAGGCTTGGTTGTACTGTTTCCAGTTGCTGATCTCGTGTTTGGACTTGCCCATATGACGCTCCCGCTGATGGCTCTAAGAGATCAGATCACCGAGGAAGCAGATAGTTCCCCGATTTGGGCAACAAGGCCACTAGGAGATCATCTGCATGCGCGAACAAAATCCGTCAGTTTACAGCGATCCGAATGGGTCAATTCTGAAAGAGCTTTATGAGCTGAAACAGCTGGTGCGCCAGCAAGGACAGGCGCTGAAGGAGGTGCTTTCTGCCGATGAGTGTGCCGAGCTATTGGGGGTGTCAGTCAGTTATGTGTACCGGTTGACTAGCGAAAAGCGCCTGCCCCATTACAAGCCCCAGGGTAAGAAGATCTACTTTAAGCGCGATGAGCTGCTCGATTGGCTGCTCTCCCACCGAATCTCCCCAGGCGCAGAGCTCAATGAGCATGTAGCCAAGCGCGTGCGGCAAGCCCGCCATGGGCGGTGGTGAGGCTGTTATGGAGCGGGATCTTATCGCATCTCACTGGCCCCTGGATCTTCAGGCGGCCTTTACCGAACCTCCCAAGCCACTCGACTTTGTCCTACCGGGGCTGCCGGTTGGCAGTGTCGGTGCCTTGGTATCACCAGGCGGTGCCGGCAAATCCATGCTGGCACTGCAGTTGGCAATGCAGATAGCCGGCGGGCCGGACTGGCTTGAGCTTGGCAGGCTGGAACAGGGAGCTGTGCTTTACCTGCCTGCCGAGGACCCTCTGCCGGTGCTACACCACCGCTTGTTCGCCTTGGGTCAGTACCTTGATGCAGGGCAGCGTGTGGCGCTTGAGCGCGACCTTAGGTTGATACCGCTTCAGGGGGCCAGCCCCAACCTGTTGGACAGCCAATGGCTGGAAGCGATTGCCCTTTGGGCTGAGGGCGTGAGGTTGATTGTTATCGACACTCTGCGGCGCTTTCATAATGCCGACGAGAACGCGGCCTGTGCCATGACGCAGGTGTTGGGTCAGTTGGAACGGCTGGCCATGGGGCAGGGATGCGCCGTGCTGTTTTTGCACCACACCAGCAAGCTGGCCGCCTTCCAGGAGGTTGGCGATCAGCAGCAGGCAAGCCGTGGTTCGTCTGTGCTGGTAGACAATGTGCGCTGGCAGGACTACCTCGCCACCATGACCAGGAAAGAGGCGCAGCAGCTGGGCGTATCGGCACAGCAGAGCCAGCTTTACGTGCGGTTTGGGGTCAGTAAAAGCAACTATATGCCGCCGTTACCAGAGCGCTGGCTAGTGCGAGAAGAAGATGGCGTGCTGCACCCCGCCAGGTTGGACTTAACACGCCGAGCGGGAGGCAAACGTGCCTTGCTTTGAATTAACCCATGCCCGGCACGACCATATGTACTGTCTCTGGCACCTGGATTGTTCAGAGCCATCTCTCCTGGCCAGCGCCGCCGAGACAAGCTGGATCAAGGTAGGAGCCGGCGTAGTAGGTTAAGCGCAGAGCGCGCTTGCCTTCGGCGTCTGGTTCGCGGATTTCGATGCTGATCTTCATAAGTGTCCCCCGAAAGTACCCCGAGAGGTTACTTCGGGGTACTCTCGGGGTAAATTCTCACGAAACAAGATCAGGCAAGAACAGCCAGTAAAAAACAAAGTCCATTATTTACAATGTCTTAAGTTCATTCTAGCTGCTTTTTATTGCTGATTTTTCACCACCTTACTTGCCGATGCAGAAGGAGCTGAAGATGCGCCCCAGCAGGTCGTCGGAGCTGAAGGCGCCGGTGATGCTACTCAGCTGCTCCTGGGCCAGCCGCAACTCCTCGGCCACCAGCTCGCCGGCGGCGTAGACCTCCAGCTGCACCCTGGCCTGCTGCAGGT
>JBFHKO010000126.1:0-7495 GCA_041595355.1 Aeromonadaceae bacterium | reverse complement strand
GGGATGCCAGGGACTCAGGGCCGGCACGGCGCTGGACTCCGGTAACCGCAGCTGCAGCAAACGCAGGTGGCCGTCGGGCGCCTGCCAGCGGTAATGCAGCTGCGGTCCCTCCCGGTTGAAACCCAGCTGGCGGGCCTGGCCAGGCGGGGCCAGCGATACCAGCAGCAGGGTCAGTAGGGCCATCATCAGGCCGGGGCGGCGGACCAGGTGGTTCGGGTCAGGCATGCGGGGCGGCTCCAATAAAAAACGGGGAGTCCAAGACTCCCCGTTGTCCGGCCATCGTCGAGTTCATTACAGCCAGGCGGGCTGCCTGGCCTCGTAGGCGTCGATGGCATCGGCGTGCTGCAGGGTCAGGCCGATGTTGTCCAGGCCGTTCATGATGCAGTAGCGGCGGAAGGGGTCGATCTCGAAGCCGAAGCAGAGATCCTTGGCCCGCACCTGCTGGGCGTCCAGATCCACCGTGATGGTCTGGCCCAGGTTGGCCTCCACCAGCTGGAACAGCTGCTCCACCTCCTCGGGCTTGAGACGCACCACCAGCAGGCCGTTGTTCAGGGCATTGCCGTAGAAGATGTCGGCGAAGCTGGGGGCGATGATGGCCTTGAGGCCATAGTCGGCCAGCGCCCAGGGGGCGTGCTCGCGGCTGGAGCCGTTGCCGAAGTTCTCTCGCGCCAGCAGGATGCTGGCCCCCTGGTAGCGGGGGAAGTTGAGCACGAAGCTCGGATCGGGCTGTTCGCCGGCATCATCCAGGAAGCGCCAGTCATGGAACAGGTGCTTGCCGAAGCCCAGCTTGGAGACCTTCTGCAGGAACTGCTTGGGAATGATCTGGTCGGTGTCGACGTTGGCGGCATCCAGCGGGACGGCGAGACCGGTATGTTGCTTAAACTCGTGCATGACGCTCTCCTTACAGATCCCGAATATCGACGAAGTGACCGGCGATGGCCGCGGCGGCCGCCATGGCCGGACTCACCAGATGGGTACGCCCGCCACGGCCCTGACGGCCTTCAAAGTTGCGGTTGCTGGTGGCGGCGCAGCGCTGGCCCGGTTGCAGGCGATCGTTGTTCATCGCCAGGCACATGGAGCAGCCCGGCAGACGCCACTCGAAACCGGCCTCGGTCAGGATCTTGTCCAGCCCTTCGGCCTCGGCCTGGGCCATCACCTGCATGGAGCCGGGCACCACCAGTGCCTGGACGCCCGGCGCCACCTTTTTGCCCTTGGCAACGGCAGCAGCGGCGCGCATGTCCTCGATGCGGCCGTTGGTGCAGGAGCCGATGAAGGCGATGTCGATCTTGATGTCGCAGAGCTGTTGTCCGGCCTGCAGCCCCATGTACTCCAGTGCCTTCTGGCAGGAGTGCTGGGCCACCGGATCGGCGAAGTCGCCCGGCGCGGGGATGGGCTCGTCGATGCCAATCACCTGTCCCGGGTTGGTACCCCAGGTCACCTGCGGCGCTATGCTGGCGGCATCCAGGATCAGCTCGGCATCGAAGCGGGCGCCGGCATCGGTCTTCAGGGTCTGCCAGTAGGCTACGGCCTCGTCCCAGGCGGCGCCCTGGGGCGCGAAGGGACGTCCCTTCAGGTAGTCGAAGGTGGTCTGATCGGGGGCGATCATGCCCGCCTTGGCCCCCATCTCGATGGCCATGTTGCAGACCGTCATGCGGTCTTCCATGGTCAGTGCCTGGATGGCCTCACCGCAGAACTCCACCACATAACCGGTGCCGCCGGCGGTGCCGGTCCGGCCTATGATGGCCAGGATGATGTCCTTGGCGCTGATGCCGGGCGCCACGTGACCGCGCACCTCGATCTTCAGGGTCTTGGCGCGGGCCTGCTTCAGGGTCTGGGTCGCCAGCACATGCTCGACTTCGGAGGTGCCGATGCCGAAGGCCAGGGCGCCGAAGGCACCGTGGGTGGCGGTGTGGGAGTCGCCGCAGACGATGGTGGTGCCGGGCAGGGTCAGGCCGATCTCCGGCCCCATGACGTGGACTATGCCCTGCCAGGGGTGGTTCAGATCATAGAGCGGCACGCCAAAGTCGGCGCAGTTCTGCATCAGGGTCTGCATCTGGATGCGGGCCATGTCGCCGGAGGCGGCGATGTCCTTGGTCTGGGTGGAGACGTTGTGATCCATGGTCGCCCAGGTGCGATCCGGACGCCGGACCTGACGTCCCTTCTCGCGCAGGCCGTCGAAGGCCTGCGGGCTGGTCACTTCGTGCACCAGGTGGCGGTCGATGTAGATGATGGGCGTTTCGCCCTGGGCCTCATGAACCACATGGGCTTCGAATACTTTCTGATACAGGGTCTGGGCCATGCTTAACTCTCCCGGATGTGGGCGGCGATGGCACTGCCCATTTCGCTGGTGCTGAGGATTTCGTGGCCGTTCAGGGCCAGATCGGCGGTGAAGCGGCCGGCCGCCAGGGTATCGGCGACGGCCCGCTCTATCGCCTGGGCGGCGCGCTCTTCCTTCAGGCTGTAGCGCAGCATCAGGGCGGCGGAGAGGATCTGCGCCACCGGGTTGGCGATGCCCTGGCCGGCGATGTCCGGGGCCGAGCCGCCGGCCGGCTCGTAGAGGCCGAAGCCGGCTTCGTTCAGGCTGGCGGAGGGCAGCATGCCCATGGAGCCGGTGATCATGGCGCACTCGTCGGAGAGGATGTCGCCAAACAGGTTGGAGCAGAGCAGGATGTCAAACTGGGACGGATCCTTGACCAGCTGCATGGTGGCGTTGTCGATGTACATGTGGCTCAGCTGCACATCCGGGTACTCCTTGGCCACCTCGGACACCACCTGGCGCCAGAGGATGGAGCTTTGCAGCACGTTGGCCTTGTCGATGGAGGTCACCTTGCTGCGGCGCACGCGGGCGGACTCGAAGGCGATGCGCGCGATGCGCTCGATCTCGAAGCGGTGGTAGACCTCGGTATCATAGGCCTTCTCCATGGCTCCTTCGCCTTCGCGCCCCTTGGGCTGGCCGAAGTAGATGCCGCCGGTCAGCTCGCGCACGCAGACGATGTCGAAGCCGCGCTCGGAGATGTCGGCGCGCAGCGGCGAGAAGCCGGAGAGGCCGGGGTGGATCTTGGCCGGGCGCAGGTTGCAGAACAGCTTGAAGTGACCACGCAGCGGCAGCAGGGCACCGCGCTCCGGCTGGTCGTTGGGCGGCAGATGCTCCCACTTGGGACCGCCGACCGAGCCGAACAGCACGGCATCGGCGGCTTCACAGCCGGCCAGGGTGCTGGCGGGCAGCGGGCAGCCATGGTTGTCGATGGCAATGCCGCCCACGTCGTGGTGGCTGTAGTTGAACTGGATGCCGAATACGGACTGCACCTTGTCCAGTACCTTGATGGCTTCGGCCATGACTTCCGGGCCTATGCCGTCACCGGGCAGGACTGCAATCTGGTAGCTTGCTGACATGGTTAGATGGTCTCCATTTTCGATTTTTGTACAAAGCGTTCTTTCTGCTCGGCCACCTGCCGGGCGCGGTAGATGCCGTTTATCACATGAACCAGCGCCTGGGCGGAGGATTCGACGATGTCGGTGGCCAGTCCCATGCCGTGAAACTTGCGTCCCGCGTATTCGGCGACGATATCGACCTGACCCAGGGCGTCCTTGCCGACCCCCTTGCTCTTGAGCTCGTATTTGTCGATGCGAATTTCGTAGCCGGTGATGCGGTTGATGCACTGGTAGACGGCATCCACGGGACCGTTGCCGGTGGCGGCTTCGGAGACTTCCTCGTCACCCACCTTCATGCGCACGCTGGCGGTGGCCATGACGCTGCCGCCGCTCTGCACGCTCAGGTAGTTGAGCTTGTACTGCTCGGGTTCTTCCTGGATCTGGCTGAAGAAGAGCAGGGCCTCCAGGTCGTAGTCGAACACCTGGCCCTTGCGGTCGGCGAGCTTCAGGAAGCTGTCGTAGACCTGCTCCAGATCGTAGCTGCCATCAGGGTAGCCGAGCAGCGCCAGACGGTGCTTGATGACGTGGCGGCCGGAGCGGGAGGTCAGGTTCAGGGTGTTCTGGTTCAGGCCGATGCTCTCGGGAGTGATGATCTCGTAGGTGTTCTTGGCCTTGAGCACGCCATCCTGGTGGATGCCGGAGCTGTGGGAGAAGGCATTGGCACCGACGATGGCCTTGTTGGGCTGGATGGGCATGTTGCACAGCTGGCTCACCAGCTGGCTGGTGCGGTGGATCTCCTGGTGGCGGATGTTGGTATGCAGACCCAGCTTGTCGGCACGGGTCTTGAGGATCATGGCCACCTCTTCCAGAGAGCAGTTGCCGGCCCGCTCGCCGATGCCGTTCATGGTGCACTCGATCTGGCGGGCGCCCATCTGCACGGCGCCGATGGAGTTGGCCACCGACAGCCCCAGGTCGTCGTGGCAATGCACCGAGATGATGGCCTTGTCGATGTTGGGCACCCGGTTGAACAGGTTCTGGATGATGCCGCCGAATTCGGTGGGAATGGTATAGCCCACGGTATCCGGGATGTTGACGGTGCGGGCACCGGCGTTGATGGCGGCTTCGACCATGCGGCAGAGGTTGTCGATGGGGGTGCGGCCGGCATCCTCGCAGGAGAATTCCACGTCATCGGTGAAGCGGCGGGCATACTTGATGGCGTTGACGCCCATATCCAGTACATCCTGGAAGGATTTCTTCAGCTTGCTTTCCACATGGATGGTGGAGGTGGAGATGAAGGTATGGATGCGGAAGGCTTCGGCCACCCTGAGAGCCTCGGCGGCGGCGTCGATATCTTTTTCCAGGGCACGGGCGAGACCGCAGACACGGCTGTTCTTGATCTGGCGGGCGATGGTCTGCACGGACTCGAAGTCGCCGGGGGAGGAGACGGGGAAGCCAACCTCCATCACATCCACTCCCAGACGTTCCAGCGCCATGGCGATCTGCAGTTTTTCCTTGACTGTCAGACTGGCGGCCAGGGCCTGTTCGCCGTCTCGCAGAGTGGTATCGAATATGATGACCCGATCTGACATGGTGACTTCCTCTTTATGTTGGTTCGTTCATGCGCCTTGAAGCAGGAATAAAAAACCCGTGCAGGGCGCACGGGTCTGGTGAATTGGGTGTATTGAATACACAGCTGCAACTAACCCGCGCGACGCTCCGCGTTCAGAGTGGGTAGTAGTAGTAGCGTGGTGAGGCGCATAAACGGCACTTCCATCAATTTGACCCCATACCAATACGCATTTCCGGCCATTTTGTCAACTGGAAATCCTTGCCGACGCGCACGGAGGGCGTCGATAGAGCCTCATCTGCGGCCCGCTATACAGACGCTTAATTTCCTGGCAGACCCTGGTCGCAGGGCGGTTTTCCGGGGGCGGTGTCCGGGGCGCCCGGCACAGGGGGCCCGTTCGTGAGTTTATCCTGCCGCCTGCTCCTGCGGGCCTGATGTCTGCTAGGCTTTAGAGGCAGCAAGCATAACGGATATCAGCAAGGGCAATGAACGCAGGAGGTGTTGTGATGATGTTCATGAACCAACGTGGCGAAGAGGTCCATCTCGCCGACAACCTGACCTTGAAGGAGCTGGCGGAGATGGGGATGACCATCCAGCTCACCGAGCAATCCGACAAGGAGCATCAGATCTGGCAGGATGAAGGACTGGAAGCGGAAGAGCACTAGGTCCAGGTCGTCAGATGAGCACAGGAACCCGGCCCCTCAGGCCGGGTTCCTGTCGTTGGGGCGGCAGAGCCGGCCTGACGGCGGCGCGTTTGCCGCTGAGACAATCAAACATGATGCAGGCCGCTAATCCAGGGGGCTCAATTGCGGTATAGTGTGCCCGTGGTTGAGGGGTTTGCTGGCCGGATGCCGATGCGGTATCCGGCCTGCTTTTTTAAGCAGGCAAAGCCGTGGACAAGGCGCGCGAAGCGAGTTACCGTGATCAGTCCATGCGATCGCGCGGCCGGCAGGGAATCGTACGAATAATTACCCCCATATTCAAAAGGTTATGCTGAGGCGCCCTAACCCGGGTACTGAGCATAGCCCGACCTGACGCCGAGATCCTGGAACGGGACGCCCAAATCCCACCGACCCTTACAATACCGAAACCGAATAAAGCAGAGCCTGGAGGGCTTGTATCATGGAGATGTTATCAGGCGCGGAGATGGTGGTACGTGCGCTGGAAGATGAAGGGGTAGAGCACATTTTCGGGTACCCCGGCGGCTCGGTGCTCGATATCTATGACGCCATCTTCGAGAACAGCAAGATTGAACATGTGCTGGTGCGTCACGAACAGGCGGCCGTGCACATGGCGGACGGCTATGCCCGTTCCACCGGCAAGGTCGGCGCCGTGCTGGTGACCTCGGGGCCGGGCGCTACCAACTGCATCACCGGCATTGCCACCGCCTACATGGATTCGATCCCGCTGGTCATACTGTCGGGCCAGGTGCCGACCACCCTCATCGGCGACGACGCCTTCCAGGAAGTGGACATGATCGGCATCTCGCGGCCGGTGGTGAAGCACAGCTTCCTGTGCAAGAAGGCCTCCGACATTCCCGAGGCCATCAAGAAGGCCTTCTACATCGCCGCCACCGGCCGTCCCGGCCCCGTGGTGGTGGATCTGCCCAAGGATGTGCAGAACCCGAAAGAGAAGTTCCCCTACGAATATCCCAAGAGCGTGCACATGCGCTCCTACAATCCGACCAAGGCCGGACACAAGGGACAGATCAAGCGGGCGGTCAAGTTGCTGGCCGAGGCCCGCAAGCCGGTGATGTACATCGGCGGCGGCGCCGTGGCAGCCAATGCCCAGAGCCAGGTGGTGCGTCTGGCCGAGCTGTTCAGCATGCCGGTCACCGCCACCCTGATGGGGCTCGGCGCCTTCCCCGGCACTCACAGCCAGTTCCTGGGCATGTTGGGCATGCATGGCACCTTCGAGGCCAACAACAGCATGCACCACACCGATCTGATCCTGGCGGTGGGGGCGCGTTTCGACGACCGGGTGACCAACAACGTCGCCAAGTTCTGTCCGAATGCCAAGATCATTCATATCGACATCGATCCGGCGACCATTTCCAAGACCATACAGGTGGACGTTCCCATCGTCGGCTCCGTGGATACCGTCCTCGAGCAGATGCTGGAGACCATCACCGAACTGGGCATCGAGATCGACAACGGCGCCCTGGCCGACTGGTGGGAGCAGATCGAGGCCTGGCGGGCGCGTCGCTGCCTCAGCTACAAGCAGAGCGACAAGCAGATCAAGCCCCAGCAGGTCATCGAAAGCCTGTATCGGGCCACCGGTGGCAAGGCTTATGTCGCCTCGGATGTGGGGCAGCACCAGATGTTCGCGGCCCTCTACTATCCGTTCGATAAGCCGCGCCAGTGGATCAACTCGGGCGGCCTCGGCACCATGGGCTTCGGCCTGCCGGCAGCCATGGGCGCGAAGTTGAACTTCCCAGAGGTGGACGTCGCTTGCGTGACCGGTGAAGGCAGCATCCAGATGAACATTCAGGAACTCTCCACCTGTAATCAGTACGATCTGCCGGTGAAGATTCTCTGTCTCAACAACCAGTCGCTG
>JBFHKO010000125.1:0-7556 GCA_041595355.1 Aeromonadaceae bacterium | reverse complement strand
CCGCCAACCAACACCATCGATGGCGCATCTGGTCGCTCGGAGCCCAGATCCACCCGATAAATGGGCAACGACATTTCCGCAACCGGTATGCGATCCAGAATCCGGGTGCTCACTGAGACCGGAGCCTCCGCCAGCAGTCGCTCCAGTTGCAGCGGCTGGGTCGGCAGGGGGCCGGCCTCGTCGCGGCCGAGCCAGAGCAGGGTCTCGGTCAGGTGTTGCATGGTCAGGCTGGCGCGATCGATGCGCTCCAGTGCCGGCTGCTGGCGCACATCGGGCGTGCCGCCGGCATCCTGCTGCAGCCGTTGCAGCAGCTCGATGTTGTTGCGGATGACGGCGATGGGGGTGCGCAGCTCGTGGCTGGTATGGCGCAACAGCCGGTGCTCCCGCGCCAGGCTCTGCTGGACCGAGAGCAGGCTGCTGCGGATGAGCCTGGCCAGGGTGTTGAGCTCCGGATAGGCAAAATCGGGGGGCGGGCGGCTCAGGGCCTCGGCGTCCAGCTGCCGGGCCCACTGCCCCAGCGCCGCCACCGGGCGGGAGACCTGGCGCAGCAGCAGGCCGATGCAGCCGGCCAGCAGCAGCAGGGTGAGGCCGCTGATGAGCAACAGGGTGTCGATGCTCTGCCGCCGGGCCTGGCGGCCGACCAGCGGCGCTACCTTGTCGGGGCTGATCTGGTGGCTGACAAAGAGGCTCTGCCCCTGCTGCTGGTAGTGGAGCAGAAAATAGACCTCCCTGGGGCGCCGGAAGGGCGCGCCATCCTTCCATTTCTGCAGCTCGTTGGGGCGGGCCGGCGGCTCGCCAAAGCGCTGGCGGACCGCCTCTGGCAGCTGCTCCCAGCGGGAGGCCAGCCAGGTGCCGTCGAACTCCTCCTGCGCCTGCCGGCCGGAGGCGGGTACCGATGCCAGATAGCGGCGGGCGGCCAGCTCCAGCTGGCCGGCCATGACGCTGTCCATGCCGCGCATGAAGTACTGTACGCTCAGCAGTGAATAACCGCCCACCAGCACGCCGCCGAGCGCCAGCACCATGATGAACAGTCGCAATCTCAGGCTCAACCGCGTCATGAGTCGGCGTCATCCATGGCGGGGGCCTTCAGCACCACGCCGTAGCCGGGCACGGTATGCAGCAGTGGCTGCCCGAAGGGGGCATCCACCGCCTTGCGCAGCTTGAACAGATGGACCTTCAGGCTGTTGCTGTCCGGTAGCGCATCGCCCCAGACCGCCTGCTCCAGCGCCTGGCGCGAGACCGCAGCAGGCGAGGCCCGCAGCAGGCACTCCAGCAGTTGCCAGCCGATGGGCGAGAGCCTGAGCGGCTGGCCGGCCCGGCTGACGCTGTGATCGTCCAGGTTCATCTCCAGATCGGCGCAGCGCAGCTGCCGCACCTGGCCGCTGCGGCGCCGGGCCAGTGCCCTCAGGCGCATCACCAGCTCCTGCAGCTCGAAGGGCTTGACCAGGTAGTCGTCGCTGCCGGCGCGAAAGCCGTCCAGCTTCTCCTCCAGGCTGTCGCGGGCGGTGAGCATCAGCACCGGGGTGGCGTCGCCCTGGGCCCGCAGCCGCTGGCAGACGCTGAGTCCATCCAGGCGCGGCAGGTTGAGATCCAGCAGCAGCACGTCGTAGCGCTGCTGCTGCATCAGCTGCAGCCCGGCCACGCCGTTGCTGGCATGGTCGCAGCCTATCTGCTCGAGTTCCAGGTACTGGATCAGCGTCTCCGCCAGATCGAGGTCATCTTCGACCAGCAATACGTTCAGCATGGTTGCCTGGCCTCTTCCACTGCCGCGCCGGCTGCCCGGCGCCGGGCATACCAGGCTTTGATGTCGTGCAGCACCAGCAGCTGGGCCGGGATCAAAATCAGGGTGATGAGGGTCGCAAACAGTATCCCGTAGGCCAGCGAGACCGCCGCCGGGATCAGGAACTGGGCCTGCAGCGAGGTCTCCCCGAGCAGCGGCAGCAGGCCGGCGAAGGTGGTCACCGAGGTCAGCAGCACGGCCCGCAGGCGGCTGCGGCAGGCGAGGCTTATCCGCTGTGCCGGTGTCTGATCCGCCTGCTTGAGCTCGTTGAAGCGCGACACCAGCAGCAGGCTGTCGTTCACCACCACGCCGCTCAGGGCGATGATGCCGTTGAGCGACAGTATGCCGAGCGGCAGATCGTAGAGCCAGTGGCCGAGAATGGCCCCAATGATGCCAAAGGGGATGGCGGTCATGATCAGCAGCGGCTGGACATAGGAGCGCAGCGGTATCGCCAGCAGCATGTAGATGATCAGCATGGCCAGCAGGAACTGTTTAAGCATGGAGGTCTGGGTTTCGGCCTGCTGCTTCGCCTCGCCGGCAAACTGGATGGCGAGCCCCGGGTACTGGCGTTCCAGGGTCGGGACCAGCTGGCGTTGCAGCTGGGAAACCAGCTCGCTGGCGGAGAGACGCTCCTTGTTGATGTCGGCCGAGATGTAGACAGCCCGTTTGCCGTCGATGCGGGTGATGCTGTCCCGTGCGTATCCCAGCGTCGCGGTGGCGACGCTGGAGAGCGGCACCACTTGATCCTCGCTGGTGCGCACCCGGGCCTTCATGACATCGGCCAGGCTCTGACGGGCCGCCTCCGGATAGCGTACCCTGACCTCGATCTCGTCGCTGTTGCGCTGGTAACGCTGCACCACCTGCCCCTTGAAGGTTTGCAGCACCTGGGCGGCGAGCGTCTCGGTGGTCATGCCGAGGGCCCGACCCTGCTGGGTGAGCTGCAGATGCAGCTGCGGCTGGCCCGGCTCCAGGTTGTCGGCCACGCCGCTCACCGCGGGCAGGCCGGCCAGGTGCGCCTTGAGCGCCTCGCCGGCGCGGGTCAGCACCTCGTCATCGGTGGCGCGCAGCTCGATGCGCAGGGCATCGACCCGGCGCGGCGTGTTCTGAATGGCCAGGGTGCGGGCGCCTTCCGGCATGCCGGCCTGCTCCCGCCAGCGGCGGGTGAAGCTGTTGATGTCGTAGGGGGCACCCTTCTTGAGCTCGACTGTCACCTGGCCCGATTGCGCCGCTTCGGAGAGCACCTGCAGGTGGGCAATGGCGCTGTCGCCCTCATGCTCGCCGCCTGCTTCGCGGCGCAGCGCCGCGTCGACGGCGCGGGCATCGGCCTCCAGCCGGTTGAGGTTGGCATGGGTCAGCCCGAAGCTGGCATCGTTTTGCATGCTGAGCTCGGCGCGTACCGTGTCGCCCGGTATGTCGGGGAAGAAGCTTATCCGCACCGCGCCTGTCATCGGCATGGCCATCACCAGGGCGAACAGGGCGACAAAGAGCACCAGCACGGCATGACGGTAGTGAAGCGCCAGCAGGATGGCCGGCTGGTAGCAGCGTTCGCTGAACCACTCGAGGCCGGTCTCGGCATGCTGCTGGAGGCGCTGCCAGAGCCGCAGCAGCAGCGGACCGCCGCGTCGGCGCCGGGTGTCCAAGTGCGCCAGGTGGGCCGGCAGTATCAGCTTGGACTCCACCAGCGACAGCAGCAGGCAGACGGTGACCACGCTGGCAAACTGGGCATAGAGCTGTCCCAGCCGGCCGCTGAGCTGGGACAGCGAATAGAAGGCCGCGACCGTGGTCAGCACCCCGAACAGGGTCGGCACGGCGACCCGCAGCGTCCCCCTGATGGTGTTGCCCAGCTTGTCGCCCCGCAGGGCGCGCTCGGTGTAGACGCTTTCGCCCACCACCACGGCGTCATCCACCACTATGCCGAGCGCCATGATGAAGCCGAAGGTGGTGAACTCGTTCAGGGAGAGGCCGAGCCAGCCATCGCCCATGAAATAGAGGGTGCCGAAGAAGATGAACGGCAGCCCCATGGCAACCCAGAAGGCCACCGTCAGGTTCAGGAACAGGGCCAGCAGCACGAACACCAGCAGTATGCCGCCGAGAGCATTGTCCAGCAGCAGCTGCAGGCGGGCGTCGATGGAGGTGCTGCGATCGTACCAGCTGGCGAGCTCGACCCCCTTGGGCAGCCGGCCGTCGGCGTGCCACTGGCGGATCACCTGCCGGGCGCTGGCCACCGAGTCGGAGATATCATCCTGGCCGGTGGTCACTACCTGCAGCGCCAGGCTGTTCTTGCCCTGGAAGCGGGAGAGGCTGGCGCTGTCGTCGCTGTAGTCGTCGCGGATGGTGGCGACCTCGCCGAGGCGCAGCTGGCGGCCATCGCCGAGGCTGAGCAGCGGCAGGGCGGCGAAGTCCTGGCTCTGGTAGGCCTGCTCCGAGGCCTTCAGCTGCAGATAGAGGCGGGCATTGCTGAGCACCGCCGTGCTGGCATCGGAGGAGCCGGCGTTGATGGCCGTTTCGATATCGGTCAGCGAGAGACCGTAGGCCTGCAGGCGCGCCTCGTCGACCTCGATCAGCATCATGGGATCCAGCCAGCCGGAGAGGCTGACGCTGCTGATGTTGGCGCTGGCCAGCAGATCGCGCTTGAGTGCCTCGGCCAGCTGCTGCAGCGTCTGACGGTCGGCATCGCCATAGAGCTGCAGCCAGAGCGCATGCTCCTCGCGCTGCGCCTTTTCGATCACCGGGTTCTCGGCCTCGGCCGGGAAGCCGGAGATGGCATTCACCTTGGCCTCCACGTCCCGCATCAGGGTGTCGAGGGCGTAGTCGCTCTGCTTCTCGACGGTGACGGTGCTGCCGCTGCCGTTGGAGACGCTGGTGATGGACTCGATGCCGCTGACGCCCTGCAGCTGCTCCTCGATCTTGATGGCCAGCCCCTCCTCGGACTGGGTGGCCGAGCCGCTGCTGTAGGCGACCGAGATGGTGATCTTGTTGGGCTCCATGCTGGGAAAGGCTTCCTTGCGCAGCGAGCCCGCCGTCATCAGGCCAAGGGCGATGACCAGCAGCAGCAACAGGTTGGCGGCCACCGGATTGGCGGCAAACCAGGGGATGATGCCTGTGTAACGGTGGTGGTCATGCATCGCTGGCGGCCTCCATCGGCTTGACGGCCATGCCCTTGAGGTAGCTGGCCAGCGGATGGACCAGGATCCGCTGCGGTGCCTGGATCAGGGACTCGGGGGGGGCGACGAATATCGTCTCGCCGCGGCTGAACAGCGGCTCGGCCTTGAAGCTGGCGAGGCTGTCATCTGCGCTCAGGTACCAGATCTCGCCCCGTTGGGTGAGGGCGGAGCTCGGCAGCGCCCACAGCTGGTCCCGGGTGCGGCCGGCTATCTCGACCTGCAGGAAGGTGCCGGGCAGCAGCGCCGGCTGCTGCGCCAGCGGCCGGTCGACGGCCACGATGAGCGCGCGCTGACGGGTGTCGCCGTCCAGGTGCCGTTCGGTGCGCAGCACCCTTCCACGCCAGCGGTGACGCTCTTCCACGCCCTGCAGCTCGACCGGCCACTGACCGTCACCCAGGCTGTCGGGGTCCGGCAGGTTTTGCCAGTCGCGCTCGGAGAGGGCAACGCGGATCTCCAGCCGATCGGTACTGTAGAGGGTGGCGATGTCGCTGCCCGGCTGCAGATAACTGCCCGGCGCCACCAGGCGCTTGACCACCAGGGCATCGAAGGGCGCCCTGATCTGGGTACTGGCCAGATCCTTGCGCGCGCTGGCGAGGCTGGCCTTGGCCGAGCTCACGGCGGCCCTGGCGGCGGCCAGCTGCGGCTGGCGCAGCACCAGCTCGGAGTCCGGTGTGCCCCCCTGGCCGGAGGCCTCCCACTCGCGCCTGGCCTGTATGCCCTGTCGCTCCTCCTCCAGCAGCGCCAGCCGTGCCGAGGCCAGCGCCTGCTCGGCATTGGCCACCGCGGCCTGGTAGCTGCTCTGCTCGAGGGTGAGCAGCACGGCGCCCCGGTTCAGGGTGTTTCCGCTTTCAAAGGCCGGACTCAGCTGCTCAATCTGGCCGCTGGCCTGGGCCGTCAGGGTCAGTGCGAAGTGCGGCTCGGCGGCGCCATAGCCACTGATACTGGCCTGATGGGAGCCGGCCTCGACCTGTATGACGGCCACCTGCGGCCGCTCGGCCTGGGCGGCGCGCGCCGGCATGGGACGGTCGGCCTGTGCCTGCAGCTGCTGGTAGTTGAAGATAAACACGGCTGCCAGCAGTATCACTGCCGCCAGCAGCATCAGCCGGGGTGAAAAACGGCGCTTCATTGATGTACTCCCAGGCCGAGTGCCAGACCGAGATCGATCCGGTTGCCCAGCCGCGTGTTGACAAGGTTGTTCAGTTGCGACTCGAGGTCGTAGGTTTGCTGCTGCACGCTCAGCAGATCGAGCATGCTGACCAGTCCGGTCCGGTAGCTTTGCCGGTAGCGGTCCAGGTTGTTGCGCGCGTGGGTCAGCGCCGTCTCGATATGGGCCTGCTGGGTGGCCAGCGCCCGCTCCTGTCCCAGCTTGTCCTCGATCTCCTTGACGGCGTCAAGCAGGGTGTCGCGATAGCTCTGGTAGGCATAGGCGGTCTGCAGCCGGGCGACATCGACCGCCGCCTGCAGCTGGCCGCCCTGGTAGAGCGGTGCCGTCAGCTGCCCCAGCAGCGACCAGGCCGGGTGGGTGAGCAGGGCGCTGGCCGGGGAGCTGGCGACATCCTCCAGCGCCGCCGTCAGGCTGATGCTGGGCAGCAGCGCCTTGTAGGCCACCTGGGTGCGCAGCGAGGCGGCCTCGATGGCCAGGTAGGCCGCCTGCAGGTCGGCACGCCGCTGCAGCGTCTGTGCCGGCAGCGAGGCCAGCGGCAGCAGGGTATCGGGGTAGCTGGCGGGGATGGCGAGGGTCTCGCTTTCCAGCCGCCCGCGCAGCCGCTGCAGCGAGCGCCGCTGCTCGGCCAGGGCCTCGCGGTAGGCTGCCAGGGTGGCACGCGAGCTGGCCAGGGAGGTGCGGGCGCTGTCGAGATCCTCGAGTTCACCCAGGCCGCTGCGATAGCGCTGCAGTATGAACTGTTCGTTCTGCTCCAGGCTCTCGAGGCGTCGCTGCTCGATATCGATGCTCCGTTGCTGGGCGATGAGCGTCAGCCAGGCTTTCATCACCTCGGCGGCGAGGCTGCTTCTGGCCAGCTGCAGCCGGGCCTGCTGCGCGGCCACCTCCTTGCCGGCGGCGCGGCTGTCGTCGGCGAGCTTGCCCCAGATGTCGGCCTCCCAGCTGGCGGTGAGCGAGCCGGTGTAACTGCTGTCGCTCTGCTCCTCTTTCGAGGCCGACAGGCCCGCCTCGAGGCCGGGCAGGCGGGCGGCGCCGGTCTGGCGCTGTTCGGCGCGGCGAATTTGCAGCGTCAGCAGTGTCTGCTGCAGGCTGGGGTTGGCGGCCAGCGCCTCGTCGAGCAGGGCATCCAGCTGCGGCGAGCGGATGAGCTGATCCAGGTAGGCCGTGGGTTTGCCTTCGACTACCTGGGACCAGGCGGAGAGCGGCCGGTGCGCCTGCGCCGCCTGGGCAAGGTAGTCCTCCTGCGGCGCCGGTGCCAGGTTGCAGGCAGCCAGCAGCACCGAGGTGAGCGGCAGGGCGCGCAGGAGCGGGGTGAGTAGTCGCATCAGGGGGGGGACTCCGCCACGTGATAGATGAACAGGGGGCCGGGTTGGCTGCATGGCCGGGTGCCCGGGTGCGCCGGCGGGCGACAGGATCTCCGGCGCCGGGACACAGTGTAGCCCGGCCAGGG
>JBFHKO010000124.1:0-7570 GCA_041595355.1 Aeromonadaceae bacterium | reverse complement strand
TGCCATGGGGGTGCAGTTCGCCCATCCGGAGGCGGTGGTGGCCTGCGTCACCGGCGATGGCTCCATCCAGATGAACATCCAGGAGCTGTCGACCTGCCTGCAGTATCGCACTCCGGTGAAGATCATCGCCCTGAACAACCGTGCCCTCGGCATGGTCAAGCAGTGGCAGAAGATGTTCTACGGTGGCCGCCACAGCCACTCCTACATGGATTCACTGCCGGACTTCGTGCGCCTGGCCGAGTCCTATGGCCATGTCGGCATTCGGGTGGATGATCCGGCCAAGCTGGATGAAGCCATGGAGTATGCCTTCTCGCTGAAGGATCGGCTGGTCTTCATGGATATAGCGGTGGACCCCGACGAGCATGTCTATCCCATGCACATCAAGTTCGGGGCCATGGATGAAATGTGGTTGAGCAAGACGGAGCGTACCTGATGCGGCGATTGATATCTGTATTGCTGGAAAACGAGTCTGGCGCCCTGAGTCGCGTGGTGGGACTCTTCTCCCAGCGTGGCTACAACATTGAAACCCTGACCGTGGCGCCGACCGAGGATCCGACCCTGTCGCGCATGACCATAGTCACCATGGGCGACGATCGGATCATCGAGCAGATCACCAAGCAGCTGCACAAGCTGGTGGATGTGCTCAAGGTGTCCGATATCACCGATGGCAGCCATGTCGAGCGCGAGATCATGCTGGTGAAATGCCGCGCCGCCACCGGTGACAACCGGGACGAGGTCAAGCGTCTGTCCGAGATCTACCGCGGCCAGATAGTGGATGCCACCCCCGAGCTCTACACGGTGCAACTGGTGGGCACCAGCGACAAGCTGGATGCCTTCATTGGCACACTGGGGCAGCAGACCGAAGTGGTGGAAGTGGTACGCAGTGGCGTCTGCGGCATCGCCCGCGGCGAGCGGTCACTGCACGCCTGATCCCGACTGGCAAGCCTGGTCATGAGCAGGGGCCCACGGCATTCGCCATGGGCCCCTGTTGTTTGGGCTGGTCAAGTTGACCAGGCTCTCGGTCATCATCACCGAATTTGACGGGCCCTCTGTCCGCCGCCATAGTTATCAATATGAAAAATAGGGCAATTATTTCTGGCATGCCTCTTGTAATGCTAGCAGCATCGAGGGGCCCGGCCCCCGGACAAGCCGAGGGAGACTGAGATGCTGGAATTTCTGCTGGTGCTGGGCATGCTGTGGCTGCTGGCCAGTCTGGGTGTCGGTTTGCTGTGGCTGCTGGGGCTGGGCCTGCTGCTGCTGGGGGCCGGTCTGTTGCTGGGGCTGCTGTCGCTGGCATTCAAACTGCTGCCCTGGCTGCTGCTGGCCGGACTGCTCTGGTGGTGGTGGCCGGAGCGCCGTTCCCGGGACTATCGCCGATGACCGCTCGCCGCCGGCCAGGCCTGCTCGCTGGATAACGACCAAGGAGTCACCCGATGAACGCTTGGACCCATAGCGCCTGCATCCTGCTTCTGCCCTGGCTCAGCCTGGCCGCCCATGCCGAGGTCAGGGTCAGCAATGGTTATCTCACCCCCCTGACGGCGGACAGTGCGGCGGCCTACATGCAACTGGACAACCAGGGGTATGGGGTGGTGCGCCTGCTGGGCGCCGAGAGTCCGCGTGCCGGCCAGATACGGTTGCAGACCCAGGTCCAGCGCAGTGGTGTCATTGAAATGCGGCCGGTGAAGAAACTGGTGGTGCCGCCAGGGGGTTATGCCCAGCTGCAACCCGGGGATCTGCACCTGTGGCTGACGGCCATCGTGCCGCCGTTGCAAGCGGGGGAGCAGCTGCCCCTGACCTTGCTGTTCGATGATGGCCAGCGGGTGGGCCTGACGTTGCCGGTGCGCACGGCCGAGGGACAATGAGCTGTGATTCCCGGCGCGCTTGGGTACAATGGCGCCGTCACCCTTGATGCATTCCCACGATTTCTGGAGTAGTTACTCATTATGAAAAAACGGACTTTCGGTGGCCTGATGGGCCTGGCCTGTTGTGTCGCGACCCCCGTGCTGGCGGCTGATGTCAGTGTCGGCGTGGGCGCCGACTACATGCGTACCGGCATGCATGGCAGCCTGGAGCAGCAGGGCGAGGATTTCCACAGCAACAGCCGCTGGACCGGGTTCATCGATGTTCGTCATCCGCTGCTGGTGCTGCCCAATCTCAATTACCAGACTTCGGAGATGTTCTCCCAGGCCAGCGGCCTGAAGAACGATCTGCGGGTGCATGATCTCGCTTTCTACTACCGGCCCTTCGAACTGGGACTGGTCAACGTGGATATGGGCATCGATCTGCGCCGTTACGAGGGCGATTACAACGATCAGCAATCCTACGACCATGATCAGGCCATGCTCTTCGTCGGCGTCGAAGCGGGCCTGCCCGGCCTGCCGCTGGATGCCTTTGCCGATGCCCGCGTCAGCCAGTGGGGCGGTGATGAATCCCACGACTGGCGCATCGGCATGAGCTGGGCCGTCAATCCCCAGGACAGCCTCAAGCTCAAGCTGCGCACCGGTTATCGCAACGTGCGCCTGGACTTTGGCAGCGATGGCGTCGATCTCAACCAGCGTACCGCCGGCTGGTTTGCGGGCGCCGAATTCCGCTTCTGAGCCCGCTGCAACAGCCGTTTCTTGCGGATCCGCCCCAGTGAGGGCGGATCCGTTGCCTGCCTGCGACGCCCCTGCTGATCCGCGCCATCCCCCCGATGGCCTGCCATATATTCCTTTTGCGCATTAAAAATGCCGTTTTATTCTTGGAGAAAGGAATAAGCAATCCTTAAGCTGTTTCCATCTGCATTACTGGAAATCGGCGTGATGAATAGTAAGGATCTCGTGTCTCTGGACGGTCCCCTGGCGGGGCCGCAGTTTCAGCAATTGGCCGAACTGGTCGCCCAGATGAGCCCGCTGCAGCGGGTCTGGGCCAGCGGCTACCTCTTTGGCCTGAGCCAGGTGGGCGGCAGCCCTGCCGTCCACCCCGTCGGCGCTATCAGTGCCACCGCTACCGCCGCCGCCCAGCCGAGCGGCTCCCTGACCATCCTTTACGGCTCCCAGACCGGCAATGCCAAGGGGGTGGCCGAGGCGCTCAAGGCGCTGGCCCAGCAGCAGGGGCTGCCGGTCAGCCTGATCAGCATGGCTGACTACAAGCCCAAGCAGCTGAAAAAAGAGACCCATGTGCTTATTGTCACCAGCACGCTGGGCGAAGGCGAGCCGCCGGAAAATGCCATCGATCTGCATGCCCAGCTCAAGAGCGGCAAGCTGGGCAAGCTGGCCGACCTCAAGTTCGCCGTGCTGGGCATGGGCGACTCCTCCTATCAGTTCTTCTGCCAGACCGGCAAGGACTTCGATACCTTCCTGGAACAGGCCGGTGCCAGCCGTCTGCTGGATCGGGTGGATCTGGATGTCGACTACCGCGCCGGTGCCGCCAGCTGGAGCGAGCAGGTGCTGGCCAAGGTGCAGGAGACCCTGAACCTGGGGGCGGCCTCCCAGCCGGGCGTCACCACTGTCGCCCAGGCCGTCGGCCACAGCCAGTACGACAAGTTCAATCCCTACACCGCCACCCTCAGCACCAACCAGAAGATCACCGGTCGCGACTCCACCAAGGATATCCGTCATATCGAGATCGATCTGGAAGGCTCCGAGCTGCACTATCAGCCGGGTGACGCCCTGGGCATCTGGTTTGACAACGATCCGGCCCTGGTGAGCGAATTGCTGTCCCTGACCGGCCTGAGCGGCGACGAGTCTGTCACCATCGAAGGCAACTCCCTCTCCCTGACCGAGGCCCTGACCCACCACCTGGAGCTGACCCGCCTGCACGGCGGCCTGCTGACCGGCCTGGTGGCTTACAGCGGCAGCGACGAGCTGGCCAGCCTGGCGGCAGACAAGACCGCACTCAATGGCTGGGTGGCCAGTCATCAGGTGGTGGATGCCTTCAAGGCCTTCCCCGCCGACCTGAGCGCCGAGCAGCTGCTGGCGCTGCTGCGCCCGCTGAGCCCGCGCCTCTACTCCATCGCCTCCGCCCAGTCCGAGGTGGAAGAGGAAGTGCACCTGACCGTCGGCGTGGTGCGCTATCCCCAGGCCGATGGCAGCGAGCGCGCCGGTGCGGCCTCCTCCTTCCTGGCCGATCGCCTGGCCGAAGGCGGCGAGGTGCGGGTGTTCGTCGAGCACAATGACGGTTTCCGCCTGCCGGCCAACCCCTCCACCCCTGTCATCATGGTGGGACCGGGCACCGGCATAGCGCCATTCCGCGCCTTCATGCAGGAGCGCGAGGCGACCGGCGCCGAGGGCAAGAACTGGCTCTTCTTCGGCAACCCGCACTTCACCCAGGATTTCCTGTATCAGGTCGAGTGGCAGAGGTACGTCAAGAGCGGCCTGCTGAGCAAGATAAGCCTGGCCTTCAGCCGCGATCAGGCCCACAAGATCTACGTGCAGGACAAGCTGCGCCAGCAGGGTGCCGAGGTGTGGCAATGGCTGCAGGAGGGGGCCCACTTCTATGTCTGCGGCGATGCCAACCGCATGGCCAAGGATGTGCAGCAGGCCCTGATCGATATCATCGCCGAGCATGGCCACCTGAGCCGTGACGATGCGGAAGAGTATGTGAACGAATTGCGCCGTGCCAAGCGCTACCAGAGGGATGTCTACTGATGAGCAAGCAACAGATTCCGGGCCCGGTGCAAGGTCCCCTGGCCGACAACGAGCGTCTCAAGCGCGAAAGCCGCTTCCTGCGCGGCACCATAGAGCAGGATCTGCAGGATCCGCTGACTGGCGGCTTCAACGGCGACAACTTCCAGCTCATCCGTTTTCACGGCATGTACCAGCAGGATGACCGCGACATCCGTGCCGAGCGTGCCAAGCAGAAGCTGGAGCCGCTGCACAACGTCATGCTGCGGGCCCGCCTGCCGGGTGGCATCATCACCCCCGAGCAGTGGCTGGCCATCGATACCTTTGCCCGCGACCATACCCTGTATGGCAGCATCCGTCTGACCACCCGGCAGACCTTCCAGTTTCATGGCGTGCTGAAGCCGAACATCAAGCTGATGCACCAGACCCTGAACCAGTACGGCATGGACAGCATCGCCACCGCCGGTGACGTGAACCGCAACGTGCTCTGCACCAGTAACCCGGTGGAGTCCGAGCTGCATGCCGAGGCCTACGAGTGGGCCAAGCGCATCTCCGAGCACCTGCTGCCCAAGACCCGCGCCTATGCCGAGATCTGGCTGGATGGCGAGAAACTGGGACCGGATGAAGAGCCGATCCTGGGCCCGACCTACCTGCCGCGCAAGTTCAAGACCACTGTGGTGATACCGCCGCAGAACGATGTCGATCTGCACGCCAACGATCTCAACTTCGTGGCCATTGCCGAGAATGGCAAGCTGGTGGGCTTCAACGTGCTGGTGGGCGGCGGCCTGGCCATGACCCATGGCGACAAGGCCACCTTCCCGCGCAAGGCCGACGATTTCGGCTTCATCGCCAAGGAGCACACCCTGGCGGTGGCCGAGGCGGTGGTGACCACCCAGCGCGACTGGGGCAACCGTTGCGAGCGCAAGAATGCCAAGACCAAGTACACCCTGGAGCGGGTGGGCGTGGCGGCCTTCAAGGCCGAGGTGGAGCAGCGCGCCGGGGTCACGTTTGGCGAGAGTCGCCCCTATGAATTCACCGGCCGCGGCGATCGTTTCGGCTGGGTGGAAGGCATCGATGGCAAGCATCATCTGACCCTGTTCATCGAGAATGGCCGCATCCTGGACTTCCCGGGCAAGCCCATCAAGACGGGCCTGGCCGAGATCGCCAAGCTGCACAAGGGTGATTTTCGCATCACCGCCAACCAGAACCTCATCATCGCCGGCGTGCCGGCCCGCAGCCGCAAGAAGATCGAGACCCTGGCCCGGGAGTACGGTCTGCTGGAGCCGGTGAGCCGGCAGCGGGAAAACTCCATGGCCTGTGTGGCCCTGCCGACCTGCCCGCTGGCCATGGCCGAGGCGGAGCGTTTCCTGCCCGCCTTCGTGACCGATATCGAGTCGCTGCTGGCCAAGCATGGCCTGCCTGACGAGCACATCATCTTCCGGGTCACCGGCTGCCCCAACGGCTGTGGGCGTGCCATGCTGGCCGAGATAGGGCTGGTGGGCAAGGCCCCGGGACGCTACAACCTGCACCTGGGGGGCAACCTGAGCGGCACCCGCATTCCGCGCATGTACCGCGAGAACATCACCGAGGCCGAGATCCTGGGCGAGATCGATCAGCTGGTGGGCCGCTGGTCTCGGGAGCGGGAAGCGCAAGAAGCATTCGGTGATTTCGTCATCCGTGCCGGTATCGTCAAGCCGGTCATCGACTCGGCGAGGGATTTCTATGACTAAGCTGCCTTCACTGGCCGAGTTGCTGCCGCTGTCTCGTGAAGAGCAGACCGCCGCCCTGGCCGGGATCAACGCCGAACTGGAGGCCATGACGGCCCAGGAACGGGTGCGCTGGGCCTGCGACCACCTGGAGGGCGAGCTGGTGCTCTCCTCCAGCTTCGGCATCCAGGCGGCCCTGATGCTGCACTTGGTCAGTCAGGTGCGGCCGGACATTCCGGTGATCCTGACCGATACCGGTTACCTGTTTCCCGAGACCTACCGTTTCATCGACGAGCTGACCGAGCGGCTGAGCCTGAACCTCAAGATCTACCGCGCCGAACTGTCGCCGGCCTGGCAGGAGGCGCGTTACGGCAGACTGTGGGAGCAGGGGGTGGAGGGCATCAGCCGCTACAACCAGCTCAACAAGGTCGAGCCCATGGCCCGCGCCCTGAAGGAGCTGAATGCCAAGACCTGGTTTTCCGGCCTGCGCCGCGAGCAGTCCGGCTCCCGGGCCGCCTTGCCGGTGCTGGCGGTGCAGCGCGGCCTGTTCAAGTTCCTGCCGGTCATCGACTGGAGCAACAAGGACGTGCACTACTACTTCAAGGAGCACGAGCTGCCCTACCACCCGCTCTGGGAGCAGGGCTACGTCTCCGTCGGCGATGTGCAGACCACCGCCAAGTGGGAGCCCGGCATGACCGAGGAGCAGACCCGCTTCTTCGGCCTCAAGCGCGAGTGTGGCCTGCACGAGGCGGAAGATGCCGAGAAGGACGGCTCGGGTATCTGAGCCTTGATGATGACAGTTGGAAAAGGGTGGCGATGGCCACCCTTTTGTTTTGAGCTTGACTATCGCAGCCAGCGAGATGCATCAGAGTCCATGTGTATTCGTGGATCACTTTCCGGAGATTCGATTTTTGTGACGCGTGGGACGGGGAGAGGGCTCTGTAGTGGTCGCGTCAACGTCGGTGCTTAGGGCCGGCGGGTGGGTTGTTTCTCTGGGTCCCCGCCTTCGCGAGGACGACGGCCGCCGTCGATGACGATCCGAAGTCCAGGCGCTTGGTCTGCCATTCCATGAGATGACTGTTGCCGTTCTGGGCGGGTGACAATAAAAGGACGGCGTTTCAAAACCATCTGAAACGCCGTCCCGGCTTTCACTCGCTCTGCCGATACTAGACGAGATCGAAGCGATCCAGGTTCATCACCTTGCTCCAGGCGGCCACGAACTCCTGGACGAACAGCGCCTTGGCGTCGGAACTGGCGTAG
>JBFHKO010000123.1:0-7577 GCA_041595355.1 Aeromonadaceae bacterium | reverse complement strand
CGGACATGCCGACGATCACCTTGAGGGGGCTGTTGTCTGTCATCTTGTGCTGTTCGGGGGAAAAATTGCCGCCATTCTAGCAGAAAGGCGGGCTCGCGCACACGGCTTGCGTGGCGCGAGCCCCGGGTGCGTGAAAAAGCCGCGTCTGTGCTAGATGGGCGGGCGGCTGTCCTTGAGGGCAGAGAGCGGCAGTCGCACGCCGCGCAGGTAATCCTGCAGACAGTCGAGCACCAGCGGGCTGCGCAGGCGCTGGCCGAGGGCCGCGATCTCGTCGGCGGTCAGCCAGTGGCAGGCGAGGATATCGTTGTCCGGATCCTGGGGCGCGTGTTCGCCGGGGGGCGCCTGCAGCTCACAGTAGAAACAGAAGCGCAGGTAGGTGAGCTGGCGCCAGGGGCTGGTGTAGAAGTAGGTGCCGAGCCAGCCGTCCGGCACCAGCGTCAGCCCGGTCTCCTCGCGGATCTCGCGGCTGGCCGCCTGCAGCAGGCTCTCGTTGGCCTCGAGGTGACCGGCGGGCTGGTTGAATACCCGGCGCCCGTGATCGCGCTCCTCTACCAGCAGGAAGCGCTCCTGCCAGCGAATGACGGCGGCGACGGTGACATTGGGGCGAAAACCCATTCTTCAGACTCTCCATTGGCCCGGCTTGGCCGCCAAGCGTACCCGGGGTCATGGTCGCTTGTCATCTCCGTTCCGGCTTGCCCGGCCACGGAATTCAGCATGCCCTCTTTTGCATGGCGGCGCCAATGGGCTAACATGACGGCCGTTTGCGTCATCATGATAACAACCGGAAGTTAGGAGACACCGATGGAAAGTAAAGTAGTCGTACCCGCGGTAGGTGAAAAGATTACTGTCGATGCCAGCGGCAAGCTGGTCGTACCGAATAATCCCATTATTCCCTTCATCGAAGGGGATGGCATCGGTGTTGATGTCACTCCGGCCATGCTGAAGGTGGTGGATGCTGCCGTCGAGAAAGCCTATGGCGGCGAGCGCAAGGTTTCCTGGATGGAGATCTACACCGGGGAAAAATCCACCAAGCTCTACGGCGAGGATGTCTGGCTGCCGGCCGAGACCCTGGATTTCGTCCGTGACTACCATGTGGCCATCAAGGGGCCGCTGACCACCCCGGTCGGTGGCGGCATCCGCTCCTTGAACGTGGCCCTGCGTCAGGAGCTGGATCTGTACGTCTGCCTGCGCCCGGTGCGCTACTACGAAGGCACCCCGAGCCCGCTGAAGCGCCCGGACCTCACCGACATGGTGATCTTCCGCGAGAACGCCGAGGATATCTACGCCGGTATCGAGTGGAAGGCCGACTCTGCCGAAGCCAAGAAGGTGATCGACTTCCTGCAGGGCGAGATGGGTGTGAAGAAGATCCGCTTCACCGAGCATTGCGGCATCGGCATCAAGCCCATGTCCAAGGAGGGCACCGAGCGCCTGGTGCGTGCGGCCATCGAGTATGCCATCGACAACGATCGCGACTCCGTGACCCTGGTGCACAAGGGCAACATCATGAAGTTCACCGAAGGTGCCTTCAAGGACTGGGGGTATGAACTGGCCCGCGAAGCCTACGGTGCCGAACTGATCGACGGTGGCCCCTGGTGCCAGTTCAAGAATCCCAAGACCGGCAAGAATATCATCGTCAAGGATGTGATCGCCGACGCCTTCCTGCAGCAGATACTGCTGCGGCCGGCGGAATATGACGTCATCGCCTGCATGAACCTGAACGGTGACTACATCTCCGACGCCCTGGCGGCCCAGGTGGGCGGCATCGGCATCGCCCCCGGCGCCAACCTCGGTGACGGTGTGGCCCTGTTCGAGGCGACTCATGGCACTGCGCCCAAGTATGCCGGGCAAGACAAGGTCAACCCGGGGTCCCTGATCCTCTCTGCCGAAATGATGCTGCGGCATCTGGGCTGGGTCGAGGCCGCGGATCTCATCGTCAAGGGCATGGAAGCGGCCATCCGCAACAAGACCGTGACCTACGACTTCGAGCGTCTGATGGAGGGGGCTACCCTGCGCAAGTGTTCCGAATTTGCCGATGACATGATTGCGCAGATGTAAGTCCGCGCCCGGCGCCAGGCCAACAGCCACGCTGTGGGGCGGCGCCGGTTATCGCCGGAACCGGAAAAAGAAAAGCGGGAGCCATCCCGCTTTTTTCTTCGGGGCTGCCTGCCCCACCTAGTGCTCTGTTGCCTCAGGTATCCGGCGTGTCGCTGGGCACTATGCTGATCGCATGCGCTCCTTTGGGGCCGGATTGCGTCTCGAACATCACGGACTGACCTGCCTTCAGCGTCTTGTATCCTTCCATTGCGATGGTGGAGTAGTGAGCGAAAATATCCTCGCCACCGCCCTCCGGGCATATAAAGCCAAATCCCTTTGCATTGTTAAACCACTTCACCGTTCCGGTAGCCATACACCTACGTCCTTAATTCAAAATACATCTTAAAGCCGTTGAGTCGGTATCCATTGGCATTTATAACTGTCTGTAAAGACGGGACAGTGACAATTTCCATGGTCACCAATTAACCAATCTAGTGGGTTTTTTCATCGAGTCAAGCGCTTGTTTGACGTGAAAAGTGGCAGTTGAGCTGCATGATTGACATTGACAAGTCGGGCTGTGCGGGTAGTAATTTAAGTGAAAGGGTCAGCGTGTATGAGCAAGTTTCAGGAGGCATCCCATCCCCACCAGGTGGCGCAGGCAGCAAAAACCGAGCTGCAACCGCCCCCCATGTACAAGGTGGTTCTCATTAACGATGACTACACGCCCATGGACTTCGTGGTCGAGGTGTTGCAACTGTTTTTCCGCATGGACGCGGACAAGGCAACCCAGGTGATGCTGGCGGTGCATTACCACGGCAAGGGGGTCTGTGGCACATTTACTGCAGAGATTGCAGAAACCAAGGTGGCGCAAGTTAACCACTATGCTAAAGAAAATGAACACCCATTGCTTTGCACCATGGAACAGGCTTGAGCACGATGAGTTGAGCAAAGCGCAGTCAGTATTTTGGGGGAGGTGCCCATGCTAAGCAAAGAACTGGAACAGACCTTGAACCAGGCCTTCAAGGAGGCCCGAGAAGCCCATCACGAATTCATGACGGTGGAACACCTGTTGCTGGCCCTGCTGGACAACGGCTCCGCCAAGGAGGCGCTGCTGGCCTGTGGCGGCAATCTGGAGCAGATGGGCAAGGATATTCGGCTGTTCATCCAGCAGACCACGCCGGTACTGCCCCTGGAGGACTACGAACGGGAAACCCAGCCCACCCTGGGCTTCCAGCGGGTATTGCAGCGGGCCGTTTTTCATGTGCAGTCGTCCGGCCAGAGCGAGGTGTCGGGCGCAAATGTGCTGGTGGCCATCTTCAGCGAGCAGGAGTCCCAGGCCGCCTACTTCCTCAAGAAGGCGCAGATAAGCCGCCTGGACGTGGTCAACTTCCTCTCCCATGGTGTGCGCAAGGATATTCCCCAGCGCGATGACGCCCACGGCCACTCCGCCCACCCCTCATCCGAGGCGGATAACAGTGCCGCCGAGGAATCGAATGGCAATCAGATCGAAAACTTCATCACCAACCTCAATCAGCGGGTGCTGGAGGGGCGTATCGACCCGCTGATCGGTCGCGATGCCGAGCTCAATCGTACCATCCAGATCCTCTGCCGGCGGCGCAAGAACAATCCCCTGCTGGTGGGCGAGGCCGGGGTCGGCAAGACCGCCATCGCCGAGGGACTGGCGTATCGCATCGTCAAGGGCGAGGTGCCCGAGGTGATGGCCGACAACATCATCTACTCCCTGGACATGGGGGCCCTGCTGGCCGGCACCAAGTACCGTGGTGACTTCGAGAAGCGCTTCAAGGGGCTGCTGCGTCAGCTCGAGAAGCAGGCCGGGGCCGTGCTGTTCATCGATGAGATCCATACCATCATCGGCGCTGGTGCCGCCTCCGGTGGCCAGCTGGATGCCGCCAACCTCATCAAGCCCATCCTCTCTGCCGGTCTGCTGCGCTGCATCGGCTCCACCACCTATCAGGAATACGCCCAGATCTTCGAGAAGGATCATGCCCTGGCGCGGCGCTTCCAGAAAGTGGATATCGTCGAGCCGTCGGTGGAGGACACCACGCGCATCCTGATGGGGCTCAAGAGCCGCTACGAGGGGCACCACAGTGTACGCTATACCGCCAAGGCCCTGCGCGCGGCCGCCGAGCTGGCAGCCAAGTACATCAATGAGCGGCACCTGCCGGACAAGGCCATCGATGTCATCGACGAGGCCGGGGCCAGCCAGCGTCTGCTGCCGGCCAGCAAGCGCAAGAAGGTGATCAATGTTGCGGATATCGAGACCGTCGTGGCCAAGATCGCGCGCATTCCGGAAAAGTCCGTTTCATCCAGCGACAAGGAGGTGCTGAAGAATCTGGAGCGCAACCTGAAGATGGTGGTGTTCGGCCAGGACAAGGCTATCTCGGTGCTGACCGACTCCATTCGTCTCAGCCGCTCCGGCCTCGGCAACGAGCGTCGGCCGGTAGGCTCCTTCCTGTTTGCCGGCCCGACCGGGGTGGGCAAGACCGAGGTGACCCAGCAACTGGCCAAGACCCTGGGGGTAGAGCTGTTGCGCTTCGACATGTCCGAGTACATGGAGCGGCACACCGTGTCGCGCCTGATTGGGGCGCCGCCCGGCTATGTGGGCTATGAACAGGGCGGTCTGCTGACCGATGCCGTGCTCAAGCATCCCCATTCGGTGGTGCTGCTGGATGAGATCGAGAAGGCGCATCCGGACGTATTCAATCTGCTGCTGCAGGTGATGGACAATGGTGCGCTGACCGACAATAACGGTCGCAAGGCGGATTTTCGCAATGTCATACTGGTGATGACCACCAACGCCGGGGTGCATGAGACCCAGCGCAAGTCCATCGGCTTCCAGCAACAGGATCACAGCTTCGATGCCATGTCGGAGATCAACCGCACCTTCAGCCCGGAGTTCCGCAACCGTCTTGACCATATCATCTGGTTCAACCATCTGAGCATGGAGGTGATCCACCAGGTGGTGGACAAGTTCATCGTCGAGTTGCAGGCGCAGCTGGATGCCAAGGGGGTCTCACTGGAGGTGACCACGGCGGCACGCCACTGGCTGGCGGAGAAGGGCTACGACAAGGCGATGGGCGCCCGGCCCATGGGGCGTGTCATCCAGGAACAGCTGAAGCGGCCTTTGGCCAATGAGTTGTTGTTTGGTGAGCTGGTGGGCGGCGGCAGTGTGCGGGTCGAGCTGCTGAACGATTCCCTGCAGCTCTATTTCCTGCCACATCAGGAAGCGGTCTGCCACTGAGCGGGCATAACCCCTGCCCCCAGTGACAAGCTGGGGGCATGTATCGGATCCGGGATCAGCGTGAGCGGAAAACGATACGGCCCTTGGTCAGGTCGTAGGGGGTCAGCTGGACGGTGACCTTGTCACCGGTGAGAATGCGGATGTAGTTCTTACGCATCTTGCCGGAGATATGCGCGGTCACCACATGCCCATTTTCCAGTTCTACACGGAACATGGTGTTGGGCAGGGTTTCCAGAATGGTCCCTTGCATCTCAATACTGTCTTCTTTCGCCATTTAATCCTCGGGAATAGCCACTGTAAAATCGTGCGGATCATGCCGGATTTAGTTCTGAGTGTAAAGATTACTCCTCGGGGCGGTCATATTTTTTCCATTCGAGGCCGGTCCAGCGCTGGTGAGGGTGGTAACGGCGCTTGTAATTCATCTTGCGGCATCCATCTACCTGATAACCCAGATAAAGCCATTTCTTGCCCAAACGCCTGGCGAGTTCAATCTGTTGCAGCACAGCCAGGGTGCCCAGCGAACGCTGTTCGGCGGCGGGGGCATAACAGGTATAGACGGCACTCAGGCTGTCGGGCAGCACATCGGTGATGGCCAGGGCCAGCAGCTCCCCATCCTGGCGCAGCTCGACAAAGTGGGGCGTCATCCAGCGGCACAGCAGAAAGTCCCGGTACTGCGCCGGCGAGGGAGGGTACATGCTGCCATCGGCATGGCGCTGCTTTATGTAGTCGGCGAACAGCGGGTAGTAGTCGGGCTCGTCACGGTGGCCGACATGCAGGCTCAGATCCTGGTTGCGTTGCAGTATGCGCCGCTGGCTGCGGCTGGGCGAAAATGGCTGCACGGGCAGGCGAATGGGCTGGCAGGCGTGGCAGGCCGGGCAGTGGGGGCGATAGAGGCTGTCGCCACTGCGACGAAAGCCGGCCGCCAGCAGGGTCTCGTAGCCGCTCATGGTCAGTCGCCGGTCATCCAGCAGCACCAGCAGCTGCTCCCGCTGCTCCGGCAGGTAGCTGCACGCATGTTCGGGGCTCAGGCCCAGGCGCAGGGAGGACGAGCTCATGGCAGCAGACGCTGGGGAGTCCAGCAGCTGGCCGGCATGGCAAAGGGGCGCAGCTGCTGCAGACAGTGAACGAAGTGCTGCCGAGACCACTCTTCAACCCCCAGGGAGGCCAGATGGGCGGTCTGGAGCTGGCAGTCGATGAGCTCCCCGCCCCAGTCGGCGAAGTGTCGGCAAAAGCCGCTCAGGGCCAGTTTGGAGGCATCGGTATGCCGATGAAACATGGACTCGCCGCAAAAGACGCGGCCAACGCTGATGCCGTACAGACCGCCGATCAACTCGCCGGCTCGCCATACCTCCACCGAGTGGGCGTGACCGGCGCGGTGCAGCACGGCATAGGCGGCTTTGAGCTCCGACGTGATCCAGGTTTCTTCGGAATCGCGGCGCGGTGCGGCGCATGCCTCGACCACGGCCATGAAATCGCGGTTGATCCACAGCTCGAAATCCTGGCGTCGCCAGGTCTTGAGCAGGGAGCGCCCCATATGCAGCCGGTTCGGTTGCAGTACGGCCCGCGGGTTGGGCGACCACCAGAGGATGGGCTGATGGGCACCATACCAGGGAAAAATGCCGCTATGGTAGGCTGTCAGCAGGCGACGCGGGGCGAGATCGCCGCCGATGGCCAGCAGGCCATTGGGCTCGTCGAGGGCCCGGTGCGGGGAAGGGAACCAGGTTGACCCCGACTCCAGGTGCGTCAGCTTGATGGACATGCTATCCGGATAGAGGAAATGAGCAGATGAAAGTGATGATAACCATAGTCTGGATGTTTGTCATGGCGACGGCTCAGGCGGCGCCCTATGCGCGCAACCAGGCCCGGCCGGTCAATCAGGTGCTGTTTGGCAGCGTGGAGTCGGTACGCCACATCGGCGAGGAGCAGGTGCTGGCTTCCCAGGTATCGGGGTGGAAAACCCTGGGTGGCGCCGTGATCGGCGGGCTGGTCGGCAACCAGTTTGGCCGAGGGCATGGCCGCGAAGTGGCGACCCTGGCCGGCGCGCTGGCCGGGGCCGTCATGGCCGATCGGGTGCAGCGTCAGCCCGAGAGGCGGGAGCTGGCCTTGGTGGAGCTGCTGATTCGTGTCGAATCGGGGCAGTTGCTGGATATTATTCAGGATGCGGATGCGGGCATGCCGTTTGCGGCCGGCGACGAGGTACGCATTCTCTATTTCGATGACGGGGTGCGGGTCGACCAGCGCTACTGCGGGGGTCGCCAGGGCGCGCGCCCTGGCGGGGAGG
>JBFHKO010000122.1:0-7678 GCA_041595355.1 Aeromonadaceae bacterium | reverse complement strand
CCTGAGCCCGGGCGCCGGAGGCGCGTGCTGAAATGCAGGCTGGAGTAAACAAAAAAGGCCCCGACGCTGCTGCAGCGTCGGGGCCTTTTGCTCCGGGGCGGGACGACTCACCCCGCCTGCAGGCGCGCCTCGACCATCAGGCGCTTCATCTCCGCCACCGCCTTGGGCAGCCCCACAAACAGGGCGCGGGCGATGATGGCATGGCCGATGTTGAGCTCCACCATCTCGGGAATGGCGGCAATCGGCTTGACGTTATGGTAATGCAGGCCATGACCGGCATTGACCTTGAGGCCCAGGCCGTGGGCATACCGCGCAGCCTCGCGGATGCGCGCCAGCTCCGCCTGCTGCTCGGCGTCGGTGTCGGCGTCGGCGTAGCGGCCGGTGTGGATCTCGATGAAGGGGGCGCCGCTGGCGACGGCGGCATCAATCTGGCGCAGATCCGCATCGATGAACAGGGAGACCTGAGTCCCCACGGCCGCCAGACGCACCACGCAATCGCGGATCCGCTCCACCTGGGAGGCCACATCCAGGCCGCCTTCGGTGGTCACCTCGGTGCGCTTCTCCGGCACCAGGCACACGAAGGGAGGGCGAATGCGACAGGCGATGGCCAGCATCTCCTCGGTGACCGCCATCTCCAGGTTCATGCGGGTGTGCAGCGTCTGGCGCAGTATCTCCACATCCCGGTCGGTGATATGGCGCCGGTCTTCGCGCAAATGCACCGTGATGCCATCGGCGCCGGCCTGTTCGGCCAGACCGGCACCCAGCACCGGATCCGGATAGCAGGTCCCGCGGGCGTTGCGCAGGGTGGCAATGTGATCGATGTTGACGCCCAGGAAGATCTCGCTCACTCGACTCTCCTTGTTGAATGGGGGGAAAACAGGGCCCGGCTCTTCAGGGCACGCGTGCCCAGCAGGGGCGCCAGAGCCAGACGGCAGAAGCGTTTGGCCGCGCGCAGCACGCTCGGCTCGGTAAACCGGTGTGCTCCCAGGGCCTGCAGTTCGGCGCCCAGGAACAGATCGCCAGCGGATGCGCCCGGCTCGGCCGACACGAAACCGCTGTCGGCCAGATAGCGATAGCCGGCGTCCGCCACTATGGGCTGGCCACTGTCGGCGGCATGCTGAAAATCCACCCCGTAGCCCAGGCATTCCAGCAGCAGCAATTCGAACTGGCGCAGCACCGGCTGGGGATCCGGGGTGGTTACCAGCAGGCCCAGTGCCTGCCGGTAGTAGGAAAACAGCTCGGGAAAGGCGGTATGCCGCTCGAGCAGGTGATAGAGCAATTCGTTGAGGTAGAGGCCACTGAAGAGGCGCTCGCCGGGCAGGCGCAGGAAAGGACCGTCGGCCTCGACCTGCACCAGGGTCTTGAGATCCCCGCTGCCGCGCCAGCTGACGCACAGCTGCATGAAGGGTTGCAACAGCCCCTTGAGGGGCGAGCGAGGGCCACGAGAGCCCCGCGCCACCAGGCTGAGACGGCCGCATTCGGCCGTGAACAGCTCCACCAGCTGGCTGCTTTCCCGGTAGGGCCGGGCATGCAGAACGAAGGCGGGTTGCGGCTGCAACTCAGTCCTCACCATAGCCCAGGCTGCGCAGGGCCCGTTCGTCATCGGCCCAGCCGGACTTGACCTTGACCCAGAGTTCGAGGAAGACCTTGGTGCCGAACAGGCGCTCCATGTCCAGGCGCGCCTCCATGCCGATGGTCTTCAGCTTGGCGCCCTTGTTGCCAATCACCATCTTCTTCTGCCCCTCACGCTCCACCAGGATCAGGCCATGGATATGAAACAGGCCATTCTCCTCCACCTTGAAGCGCTCTATCTCCACGGTCACCGAATAGGGCAACTCCTCGCCCATGAAACGCATCAGCTTCTCGCGGATGATCTCGGCCGCCATGAAGCGGGAGCTGCGATCGGTGATGTAATCCTCGGGGAAGTAATAATCGCCTTCCGGCAGACTCTCCCGGGCCAGCTGGCGGAGCTTGTCGACATTGGTGCCCTTCTCGGCGGAGATGGGCAGCACGGCGGCAAAGTTCATCTGCTGACCCAGCCACTGCAGATGGGGCAGCAGCGCCTCCTTGTCCTTGATGAGGTCCACCTTGTTGATGGCCAGCACCACCGGACAGCGCAGGCCGCGCAGCTTGCCCAGCACCATGTCGTCGTCATCGGTCCAGCGCGTACCGTCCACCACGAACACCACCATCTCCACATCGCTCAGGGAGCTGCTGGCCGAGCGGTTCATCAGGCGGTTGATGGCCCGCTTCTCCTCGATATGCAGCCCCGGCGTGTCGACGAAGATGGTCTGGTGCGCCCCCTCGGTATCGATGCCGAGGATGCGATGACGGGTGGTCTGGGGTTTCTTGGAGGTGATGCTCACCTTCTGCCCCAGCAGCTGGTTCAGCAGGGTGGACTTGCCCACGTTGGGACGGCCGACGATGGCCACGAAGCCACAATAACGCGTCTCTGTGTCGGTCATAACAATTGCTCCAGGGCCTTTTCGGCGGCGGCCTGTTCGGCCTTGCGGCGACTGGAACCCACGCCGATGAAGGGAGCAGGCAACCCCTCGACATCACATTGCACGCTGAATTCCTGATTATGGGCCTCACCCTTGACGGTGATCACCAGATAAGTGGGCAGGGATTTGTGCTGTCCCTGCAGCAGTTCCTGCAGACGGGTCTTGGGATCCTTCTGCTCGATACCGGGGCGGATGGCCTCCAGCCGCTCCCGATACCAGGCCAGCAGCCGGGTACGGATCTGCGCCATGCCGGTATCCAGGTAGATGGCGCCGATGAGCGCCTCCACCGTGTCGGCGAGGATGGATTCGCGGCGAAAGCCGCCGCTCTTGAGCTCCCCCGGCCCCAGTATCAGGTACTCGCCGAGCTCGAACTCGCGCCCCAGCTCGGCCAGGGTCTTCTCCCGCACCAGGGTGGCGCGCATGCGGCTCATGTCGCCCTCGCTGACATCGGGAAAACGATGGTAGAGCTCCTCGGCAATCACCAGGCTGAGAATGGAATCCCCCAGGAACTCCAGCCGCTCGTTGTGCCGGGAACCGGCGCTGCGGTGGGTGATGGCCCGCTTGAGCAGATCGGGATTGGTGAACTGGTGACCCAGCTGGTTTTGCAGACGCACTAACTTGTCGATCACTGAATGCTGCCTATACGGTTGAAACGCACGCCGCTCGGCACCCAGGCGGGCAACCAGGAATCTGCGGCCTGCTCGAACTCGAAACTGATCCAGATACTGACCGCCTTGCCCACCAGGTTGCGCTCCGGCACGAAGCCCCAGAAGCGGCTGTCCTGGCTGTTGTCGCGGTTGTCACCCATGGCGAAGTAATGCCCCGCCGGCACCACCCACTCGTCCGGGTAATGGCCCGGCTGACGATAATAGAGCGGCACCCGATCCGGCATGTCCGGGTTGATCAGTATCTGGTGCACATGCCCGCCCACCTGCTCCTGCAGCCGCACCAGGCCGGTGAAGCCCTGGGTGAAGCTGCCGCGCTCGATGAAATCGGTGGCCAGCGCCTGCAGGGGCGGACAGGCGTCGCCGCCATCACAGGCCGGCTGCAGATAGAGCTGCTTGTTGCGGTAGAGGATGCGATCCCCTGGCAACCCCACCACCCGCTTGATGTAATCCACGGTCGGGGCTTCCGGATATTTGAAGACCGCCACATCGCCGCGCTTCGGATGGCCGGTTTCAATCAGCGTCCGGTTGGTGATGGGCTCCTTGATGCCGTAGGCGAATTTCTGCACCAGGATGAAGTCCCCCACCAGCAGGGTCGGCATCATGGATCCCGACGGGATCTGGAACGGCTCGAACAGAAAGGAGCGCAGCACCAGCACGACAGCCAGTACCGGGAAGAAGCTCTTCGCCTGCTCGATGACCAGCGGCTCGCGCACCAGCTTGGCGATGCTCTCCGCATCCAGGGCGGCGCCGGCCGCCTGCTGGGCCCGCAACACCCTGGCGGCCCGCAGGCGGGTCAGCCAGCAACGGTCCAGCAGCCACAGCAGGCCGGTGCCCAGGGTGGCCAGCACCAGGATAAGCGAGAAGGTGTTGGCCATCAGTTACCGTCCTTGCCCACATGCAGTATGGCCAGGAACGCCTCCTGGGGCACATCCACCCGGCCCAGGGATTTCATGCGCTTCTTGCCTTCTTTCTGCTTGTTGAGCAGCTTCTTCTTGCGGCTGACGTCACCGCCATAGCACTTGGCCAGCACATCCTTGCGCATGGCCTTGACGGTGCTGCGGGCAATGACATGGTTGCCGATGGCCGCCTGGATGGCGATGTCGAACATCTGCCGCGGGATCAGCTCGCGCATCTTCTCCACCAGCAGACGGCCACGGGACTGGGCGTTATCCTTGTGGGTGATGATGGCCAGGGCGTCCACCCGCTCGCTGTTGATGAGGATGTCGAGACGCACCATGTCCGCCGGCTCGAAGCGGATGAACCCGTAATCCAGGGACGCGTAACCGCGGCTGGTGGACTTGAGGCGGTCAAAGAAGTCCAGCACCACCTCGGCCATGGGGATCTCGTAGGTGAGCGCCACCTGGTTGCCGTGATAGACCATGTTGGTCTGCACGCCGCGCTTCTCGATGCACAGGGTGATGACGTTGCCCAGGTACTCCTGGGGCACCAGTATGTTGCACTCGGCGATGGGCTCGCGGATCTCCTGGATGTTGTTGAGGGCCGGCAGCGCCGAGGGGCTGTCGATCTGGATCTGGCTGCCATCGGTCAGGTGTATCTGGTAGACCACGGTGGGCGCCGTGGTGATGAGATCCAGATCGTACTCCCGCTCCAGGCGCTCCTGGATGATCTCCATGTGCAGCATGCCGAGGAAGCCGCAACGGAAGCCGAAGCCGAGGGCGGTCGAGTTTTCCGGCTCATAGAACAGGGAGGCGTCATTGAGGCTGAGCTTGCCCAGCGCATCACGGAAGGCCTCGTAGTCGTCCGAGGAGATGGGGAACAGCCCCGCGTACACCTGGGGCTTGACCCTCTTGAAGCCGGGCAGCGCCACCTCGGCACCATGCTTGGCCTGGGTCAGGGTATCCCCCACCGGCGCGCCGTGGATGTCCTTGATGCCGCACACCACCCAACCCACCTCGCCGCAAGCCAGGCCGTCGGTATCTTTCTGCTTGGGGGTGAAGATGCCGAGGCGATCGACGCCCCACACCTGACCGGTGCTCATCACCTTGATCTTGTCATGCTTCTTCAGACTGCCGTTCTTGATGCGCACCAGCGACACCACGCCCAGATAGTCATCGAACCAGGAGTCGATGATCAACGCCTGCAGCGGCGCGGCCGGATCGCCCTTGGGCTCGGGGATCTTCTGGACTATGGTCTCCAGCACGTCGTCGACGCCCAGACCTGTCTTGGCGGAGCAGCGCACCGCATCGATGGCATCGATGCCGACGATATCCTCGATCTCCTCGGCCACCCGCTCGGGCTCGGCCTGGGGCAGGTCGATCTTGTTCAGCACCGGCACCACTTCCAGGTTCATTTCCAGCGCCGTGTAGCAATTGGCAAGAGTCTGGGCCTCAACCCCCTGACCGGCGTCCACCACCAGCAGGGCGCCTTCACAGGCCGCCAGGGAACGGGAGACCTCATAGGAGAAGTCGACGTGGCCCGGGGTGTCGATGAAGTTCAGCTGATAGGTCTGTCCATCCTTGGCCTGGTAGTTCAGGGTCACACTCTGTGCCTTGATGGTGATACCGCGCTCGCGCTCCAGATCCATGGAGTCGAGCACCTGGGCCTGCATCTCCCGATTGGAGAGGCCGCCACAGATCTGGATCAAGCGGTCGGACAGGGTCGACTTGCCATGGTCGATATGGGCAATGATTGAGAAGTTGCGAATATGTTTCATCAATTAAATTCAGTCAAAAGGAAACGTCACCTGACGATAAAGGCGGGATTTTACTGGATCAGGCAGTGAACGGCTATCGCTTAGTCGGCCCGCGGCGTCGGAATGTTGAGCCCCAGCATCACCGGGCGGTACTCGCCACCGGTCAATCGGCGGGCGCCAAGGCGCGCAATCAGGAAGCCGAGAGCGCCGCCGAGCAGGGCCCCCAGGATCTCCGGCGCCTCTTCGGCCAGCGACAACCACTGGGCCCCCCACTTGCCGGCCAGGGCCCCCAGCAGCAGAAACAGCAGGGGGACCATGTAGACCAGCAGAGCACTTTTCAGCAGGCTGCGCTCCGGGATGCCGATGCGGATCTGCTGGCCCACGCTCACCGGCATGGTGAGGGCGACCTCCAGCAGCTGCGGACGCCCGGGCATGGCCTTGGCCATGGCGCCAACACCGCAGCTCTCCTGCTGCTGGCAGTGGCCACAGGCGGTGGTGCGCCGGCACTCCACCTGGGCCCGGTCCTCGGCGACGGCCACTACGGTGGCGACGGATTCAATCATGACATGTTCCCTTTTACTCGCTCACTTGCTTGCATGGGGCTGCAGGGACTCGGCGATGCGGCGCGCCGTTTCGGCCGGGATCTCCCCCACTACGGTGACCTCAACCTTATGCTCATTCCGGTAGCTGAGCAAGCTGGTTGCCCCCTGCCTCACCAGCTGATTGGGCAGGGCGCGTGTCTCGTCCTCGGGCAACACATAGATGGACACATCCACCAGTCCATCGCTGATGAGCAGGTAATCGGCCATCTGCTCGACAACGGCCAGCGGGTGCCTATCGCTGGAGACCAGGCGAAATCCGGTGGGCAGCCAGCCCGGTCGCCAGGCCGGCGCCTGCTGGGGGGCCGGATAGGCCTCCTGCATGGCCATCACCGCCGGCAGGCGGGCGCTGGCCAACTCACTGAGCCATTGACCTGGCTGCGGCAGGATACGCAGATCCACCCCCAGGTACTGCTCGACCAGATTGCCATCGGGGTCCAGCATATCCAGCCGCAGCAGCAGACCAGTCTCCTGCTCCAGCCAGAGCATGAAGCCATATTTGTCATGTCCCCGCGGCGTCAGGCGCACCACCTGGGCCGGCAGGCCGGCCACCCGGTTGCGGCCGGTGACCACCGGCTCGTAACTGCGCAATACCCGCTCCAGATTCATCTCCAGCACCGCAGGCCAGAGCCCGGGCATGCGGGCACCGCTCAGGGTGTAAGGCTCATGGGTGCTCTCGAAGAAACTGATGTTGTCGTTGCGCTTCAGGTATTCGCTGGGCCGGCCATTCAGGCTGATGAGATGTACCAGCTCCTGATCCGCCAGCTGGCCATGGGAAAAACGCAGTGGCTCGAGCTGCCCCTGGCGCACCTTCACCAGGGTCAGCTCGAAGTTGTAGTGATGGTAGGCGCGCTGCATCTGCTGCAACAGGGCTTCGGCGGAGATCTGCTCCGCCTGGGCCCGGACGCTGACGAGCAGCGCCATCAGAACAAAAACCTGTTTAAGCTGCCGCACTGGTGAGTATTCCCGCCGCCTAGTGGTTGGAGTGGTGCAGCCGCTGCTGCAACTGGTGATCCCGCAGGAAGGCATTGATGCGCTGGCGCTCCTCCTGCAGCTGCTCCTCGGTCAGTGAACGCGATGCCCCCTGACGCAGCGAGGTGGCCGCGGCATCGGGCGCGTAGTTGATGCTGACCGGGGCCGCCATGCCGCCAATCGGCACCGTATTCAGCACCGAGGTGGGCGCGACGGTGCCCTGATCGACGCGATATTGCTGCACCCCGACGATCAGGACCGCCGCCACCGAGGCGGCGATGG
>JBFHKO010000121.1:0-7804 GCA_041595355.1 Aeromonadaceae bacterium | reverse complement strand
CCTGCGCGGAGCGGCCGGGGCCCCCCGGGTCGGGGAGGCCGAGGCCTCGGAGCTTGCCTTCCTGCAGTACACCTCGGGCAGCACCGGCCGCCCCAAGGGGGTGGTGCTGACCCATGCCAACCTGCTGGCCAATATCCGTGCCATGGGCGAGGCGGTCCGCGCCGAGGCCAGCGATGTCTTCGTCAGCTGGCTGCCGCTCTACCACGACATGGGGCTCATCGGCGCCTGGCTCGGCAGCCTCTATTTTTCCATCCCGCTGGTCATCATGTCGCCGCTGCGCTTTCTCGCCCGCCCCGCGCAGTGGCTCTGGGCCATTCACCGGCACGGGGGCACACTGTCGGCAGCCCCCAATTTCGCCTATGAGCTCTGTCTGCGCCTCGATGACGCCGAGCTGGCGGGGCTGGATCTGAGCCGCTGGCGTCTGGGCTGGAACGGCGCCGAGCCGGTCAGCCCGCTCACCATACGGCGCTTTTGCGAGCGCTTTGCCGCCTATGGTCTGCGTCCCGAGTGCATGGCCCCCGTCTACGGGCTGGCCGAGTGTTCGGTGGGGCTGACCTTTCCGCCGCTCGGCCGGCCGCCGCGGCTGGACAGGATCCGCCGCGATGCCCTGCAGCGACAGGGGAGGGCCATTCCCGCCGGGCCGCAGGAGGCGGGCGGCGTGGAGATGGTGGCCGTCGGTCACCCCCTGCCCGGCCATCAGATCCGCATCGTCGACCCGAGCGGGCGGGAGCTGCCCGAGCGCGAGGAGGGGCGGCTGCAGTTCCAGGGCCCTTCGGCCACCAGCGGCTATTTCCGCCATCCCGAGCTGACCCGCCAGCTGTTCGACGGCGCCTGGCTCAATACCGGCGATCTGGGCTACATGGCGGGCGGCGATCTGTTCATCACCGGGCGCACCAAGGATCTCATCATCCGTGGCGGTCGCAACATTCATCCCCAGGAGCTGGAGGAGGCGGTGGGCAGCCTGCCGGGCGTGCGCAAGGGCTGCGTGGCGGTCTTCGCCGCCACGGATCGTCAGGCGGGCACGGAAAAGCTGGTGCTGCTGGCCGAGACCCGGGAGCGCGAGCCGACGCGGCGCCGGCAGCTGGCCGAGGCGATCGCCCGCTGCAGCCTGGATGTGATCGGCATGCGTGCCGACGAGCTGCTGCTGGCGCCGCCGCGAACGGTGCCCAAGACCTCCAGCGGCAAGCTGCGCCGCTCGGCCTGTCGCGAGCTCTACGAACAGGGGCGCCTGCTGGGCGGGGCGCGGGCGTTACCCTGGCAATGGCTGCGGCTGGTCGGCGCCGCCCTGCGGCCAGCCTGGCGGCGCGGAGTGCGGCGGCTGGGTGACGGCGTCTATGCCGGCTACGCCTGGTCGTTGCTGGTCCTCGCCAGCGTGCTGACCTGGCCGCTGGTGGCCGTGACCGCGCAGCCGCACGGGTGCTGGTCGCTGGTGCGGCGGGTGGCGCGGGGAGTGCTGCGCTTGTCGGCCACCGGACTCAGGGTGCAGGGGCTCGATAACCTGCCCGCGCAGGGGCCCCTGGTGCTGGTGGCCAACCATGCCAGCTACCTGGACGGGCTGGTGCTGATGGCGGCCCTGCCGCGCCGCTGCGGTTTTGTCGTCAAGGCCGAGCTGCTGGCCAACCCCTTTGCCCGCCTGTTTCTCACCCGGCTGGGCAGCGAGTTTGTCGAGCGTTCCGACCACCGCCAGGGCATCGCCGATGCCCGGCGCCTGGCCGGGCGGGTCGCGGCCGGCCAGTCGCGGCTCTTTTTTCCCGAGGGTACCTTTTACCGCATGCCGGGGCTGCAGCCCTTCCACCTCGGGGCCTTCACGGCGGCGGCCGAGGCCGGAGTGGCGGTGGTGCCGGTCATCCTCGGCGGCACGCGCTCCAAGCTGCGCGCCGGCACCTGGTTTCCCCGTCGCGGCGACATCAGCGTCACCCTGGCGGCGCCGCTGCTTCCGGACGGGAGCGACTGGCAGGCGGCGGTCGCGCTGCGGGATCGGGTCCGGCAGCGGATGCTGCTGGCGTGCGGTGAGCCGGATCTGGCGCCGGGCGCCGGGGCGCCCGACGAGCGGCCGCAATAGGCGCCGTCAGCCGCGGTCGGCGCATGCGCCCTTAATGGCGGCCGAAGAAATCCAGGATGGCGGTCAGCGCCGGCAGGCGATAGGGATCGCTCTCGTTCAGGATCTCGTGCCGGGCGCCTTCTATGCGCAGCGGCTTGCCCCCGGCGCAGGGATGGCCCCCAGCGGCCATGTTGGCGCAGAAGGCGTCCTGATCCCGGGCGGTGACCACGCTGTCGCTGCCCGCCTGCAGCAGCAGCAGCGGCGTCCTGATCTGGCCGGCCTCCACCACCGCCCGCCTGGCGCCCAGCATGCCCTCGTAGACCCACTCCGCCGTCGGCCCGCCCAGTTGCACCCGCGGGTTGGCAAGGTAGAGGCGGCGGAATTCGGCATAGCGCGCCGGGCTGTGGCTGAGGCGGTTGCCGGCGAAGGGCCTGTCCCGGTAGCGCCCCTGGCCGGGCGCGTAGCCGGGCGCGAGGCCGAGCCGCCGGCGGGTGCGCGCGATCAGCCGGGCGAGGCCGAGGGCAAACCAGCCGGGCAGGGGGGTGAGCCGGATGCCCATCATGGGCGAGCAGAGGGCCGCGGCGTCGATGTCGTCGGGCCAGCGGGTCAGGTAGCGGGCACAGATGGTGCCGCCCATGGAGTGGGCGAGCAGGAACCGCTTCTGCGGCCGGTCCGCCAGCACCACCTGGTCGTGGAAGGTCTTGAGATCCTCGACGTAATCATCGAACCAGGCGACGTGCCCCTTGTGGTCGTCGGCCAGCAGGCGGTCGGAGAGTCCCTGGCCGCGGTGATCGATGAGGTAGAGGCTGTAGCCCTGGCGATAGAGATCCAGCGCCGTCTCCTGATACTTGAGGTAGCTCTCCAGGCGGCCGTTGACGATGATGATGGCGCGTCGGCTGTCGGGGTTGCGCAGCACGGCGTAGCGGGCGGTGATGCCATCCTTGCCGAGAAAGGAGCCTTCGCGGGCGTGGGTGCGCCAGAAGGCGGGCAGCGTGTCCTGGTAGAGGGCCGGCAGCTGATCTTCGGTGGTGATGCGGTATCTGTTGTTGTCGTCCATGCCGGCCTTGCGCTCCCCCGGGCGGCTATTTTTCCAGCGGGGTGCGGACCTGCTGCCACCACTGCTCGGAGGCGACTATCTCCCCCTGGGCGTCAATCTCGGGGTAGGGCAGCCGCTTTCGCTGGCAGATGCGGGCGAAGATGGGGTGACCCCCCTCGAACAGCAGGCGATCCTGCTCCGCCTTCGGCAGCCGGCAGCCCCGGTCGTAGAGGCCGGCCAGCTGCCGCTGGCGCTGGGCCTCGTAGAGCACCAGGGCGCTGGCCACCGAGACATTGAGCGACTGCGCCATGCCGACCATGGGGATCACGATGTCCTGGTCCGCCAGCGCCAGGGCCTCGGCGCTGATGCCGTGCTTCTCGGCGCCGAACAGCACGGCAGTCGGCCGGGTGTAATCGACGGCGCGAAAATCGACCGCCCGCGGTGACAGGTGGGTGGCGAGGATCTGCATTCCCTGGGCCCGCAGTACGGCGATCGCCTCGGCGATGTGCTCGTGGATGCGCAGCCGCACCCAGTGCTGGCTTCCCTTGGCGGGGTTGTTGTGCATGCGCGTGCGCCGGGGCCAGACGGCATGCACCTCGTGCACGCCCACCGCATCGCCGGTGCGGATCATGGCCGCCAGGTTATGGGACTTGTTGACCTCTTCGAGGCAGAGGGTCAGATCCGGCTGCCGCAGCGCCAGCAGGCGCCGGATGCGGGCCAGGCGTTCGGGACTCATGTGTGCTCCCGGTGGCGATGGCGGTTGCGGCTGACCCGCAGCACGTCGGCCATCACCCGGATCTTGCGCATGATGTTGGCCAGGTGCACGCGGCTCTTGGTGGTGATCAGCAGGTTGACCTGATAGACCCGGGCGTCCTTTTCCTCGGTGCTGATGCTGTGGATATTGGCGCCGGTGGCGGCAATCACGTTGGCCAGCTGGGCCAGCACCCCCTGGTGGTTGATCACCTCGACCTGGATGCCGGTGCGGAACTCCTGTTCGGAGACGATGTCGGCATCCCACTGCACCGGCAGGTACTTGTCGGGCTCGCGGCCGTAGTGGCGGATGTTGGGGCAGCTCTCCTGGTGCACCACCAGCCCCTTGCCGGGACTGATGTGGGCGATGATGTGATCGCCGGGGATGGGGCGGCAGCAGTTGGCGAAGGTGACCAGCATGCCGTCGGCGCCGCGGATGGGCATCTTGCGGCTGCTGCGGTGTCCTTCGCCCAAGTTCAGCTCGTCGGCCTTGCCCTGCAGGCGGCGGGCAATCACCACGCTCATGGCGTTGCCGAGGCCGATGTCGGTGAGCAGGCCATCCAGGCTGTCGTGGCGGGTATCCTCCAGCACCTTGGCCAGGTTCTCGGCGGGGATCTCCTCGAGCTTGCGGTTGCCGAGGGCATGCACCAGCAGCCGCCGCCCCAGCACCAGGGACTCCTCGCTGCGGCGGTTTTTCAGGAACTGGCGGATCTTGGTGCGGGCCCGGGAGGTGACCACGAAGTTGAGCCAGGCGGCGTTGGGGCGCGCGCTGGGGGTGGTGATGATCTCCACCGTCTGCCCCGAGCTCAGCGGCCGGCTCAGGGGATAGGGCTGGCGATCGACCCGGGCGCCGACGCAGTGGTGGCCGACGTCGGTGTGTACCGCATAGGCAAGATCCACCGGTGTGGCGCCGGTGGGCAGCTCCAGGATGCGCCCATCGGGGGTGAAGACGTAGATCTCGTCGGGAAAGAGATCCGTCTTCACGCTCTCGATGAACTCGAAGGAGCTGCCGGCGCTCTGCTGCAGCTCCAGCAGGCTCTTCATCCAGCGCTGGGCGCGCACCTGGGCGGTGGTGCCGGAGCTGTCGCCATCCTGCTTGTAGGCCCAGTGGGCCGCCACCCCCTTGTCGGCCATCTGATCCATGTAGCTGGTGCGGATCTGCACCTCCACCGGCACGCCATGGGGGCCGATCAGCGAGGTGTGCAGCGACTGGTAGCCGTTGGTCTTGGGAATGGCGATGTAGTCCTTGAAGCGACCGGGGCGCGGCTTGTAGAGGCTGTGCATCTGCCCCAGGGCGCGGTAGCAGGTGTCGATGTCACGCACTATGACCCGGAAGGCGTAGATGTCCATCACCTCGTGGAACTGCAGCTCCTTCTTCGCCATCTTGTTGTAGATGGAGTAGAGGTTCTTCTGCCGTCCCTTGACCTGCACATCGATGCCGGCATCCTGCAGGCGGCCGTTGATCTCCGCCTGGATGGAGTCGACCACCTCCTTGCGGTTGCCCCGGGCCCGCTTCACCGACTCGCGCAGCACCCGGGCGCGCATCGGGTAGAGCGCCTCGAAGCCCAGCTCCTCGAGCTCGGTCTTGATGCTGTGGATACCCAGACGGTTGGCGATGGGGGAGAAGATTTCCAGGGTCTCGCGGGCGATGCGCCGCCGTTTGTCCGGCCGCAGGGCGCCCAGGGTACGCATGTTGTGGGTGCGGTCCGCCAGCTTGATGAGGATGACGCGGATATCCTGCACCATGGCCATCACCATCTTGCGGAAGTTTTCCGCCTGGGCTTCCTTGTGATCGCGAAACTTCAGCTTGTCGAGCTTGGAGACGCCGGCCACCAGCTCGGCCACCGCCGGACCGCACTCGCTGGCCAGCTGCTCCTTGGTGACCGGGGTATCCTCGATGACGTCATGCAGCAGGGCGGCCATCAGGGTTTCATGGTCCAGGTGCATCTCGGCCAGGATATGCGCCACCGACACCGGATGGGTGATGTAGGGTTCGCCGCTGGAGCGGCTCTGGCCTGCGTGGGCCTCGCGGGCAATCTTGTAGGCGAGCTCGACCAGCTTGATCTGTTCGGCCGGCAGGTAGGTGAGCATCACTTCTTTCAGGGGTTCAAACAGGTGCACAACCTACTCCGGCGCGTTCAGGAACGGGGCATGCTGGGGCCCCGGTTAATCAGTGTGCGGCCAAAAGGACGGCTTGTAAACGGCGCGGCCGGGTGGCATCGGGGGATGGCACCCGGCCGCGGGGCGTCGGGCTCAGAAGGCCAGACCGCGACCTTCGGTCAGGGCGGCGACGGCGGCCAGCTCGCTGGCTTCCTGCTCCTGGACATCCTGGCGATCCTGGGCATCCATGAACTCGTTAGAGATCAGCCCCTCTTCGATCTCGCGCAGGGCGACCACGGTCGGCTTGTCGTTCTCTTCATCCACCAGAGGCTCTTTCCCTTGAACGGCGAGTTGACGGGCGCGACGAGCGGCCACCAGCACCAGATCGAAGCGGTTGCCCACCTGTGTTACAGCATCTTCAACGGTTACGCGTGCCATGCAGGACTCCAGTGATAAACATTGACGCAAAAATGACGCGAAAGTGTACTTGTTTTCCGCTTATTTCGCCAGTAGCTCGGTGAGCAGGCCGGCGTGGCGCAGTTGCTGGTGCGGCAGGCGTACCCGCTCTGCCTGGACGATGGCCTGCAACTCGCAAAGCGACTGCTCGAAATCATCATTGATGATGAGGTAGTCATATTCAGGGTAGTGGGAGATCTCGTCCACCGCCTGGGCCATGCGCCGGGCGATGACCTCGACGCTGTCCTGACCGCGGCCGTGCAGACGCTGCTCCAGTATCGGCAGGCTGGGCGGCAGTATGAAGATGGAGCGCGCCGCCGGATGCAGGGCGCGCACCTGACGCGCCCCCTGCCAGTCGATGTCCAGGAACACATCGATGCCCCGGGCCAGGCAGGCTTCGATGGTTTCCCGGGAGGTGCCGTAGTAGTTGTCGAACACCTGGGCCCACTCGAAGAAGGCCTCGCGGGCGATCAGGGTCTGGAATTCCGCCTGGCTGACGAAGTGGTAGTGGACGCCATCCTGCTCGCCCGGGCGCATGCCACGGGTGGTGTGGGAAATGGAGAGCTGCATGCGGTTGTCGGCATTGTGCCGCGACAACAGCGCCGTCAGCAGGCTGGACTTACCCGCGCCGCTGGGAGAGGAGATGATGAACAGGGTGCCAAGTTGTGCCATGTCTGAACCTTTGAAAACCCGCGGGAGTGTGCGGCCGGTCGGGCCGGGCGCCATGAAGCGGGCAAGGATAACAGAGGCGGGCGGATAAAAAAAAGCCGGGCAGCGTGCTGCCCGGCCCTGGCGCCGTGCGACTCAGCCGCCGGCCCAGAGCAGCAGCACCAGCAGCTGGGGCGACAGAATGCGCAGGAACATCACCAGCGGGTAGACGGTGGCATAGGCCAGCGCCGCGGCGTCGCTGCTGGGGTGCAGGGCATTGGCGAAGGCCAGTGCCGGCGGGTCCGTCATGGAGCCGGCCAGCAGGCCGCAGAGGCTGAGGTAGTTGACCTGGCCCAGGGCGCGCGCCAGCAGCCCCACCGATATCAGCGGCAGGAAGGTGATCAGCATGCCGTAACCCATCCAGGTGAGCCCCTCGCCCTCCAGCAGGGTATCGACGAAACCGCCGCCGGATTTGAGCCCCACCACCGCCAGGAACAGCACTATGCCCAGCTCGCGCAGTGCCAGGTTGGCGCTCGGCGGCATGAACCAGTAGAGCTTGCCGATGCTGCCGATGCGCGCCAGCACCAGCGCCACCACCAGCGGGCCGCCGGCCAGCCCCAGTTTGAGGGCGGCGGGAAAGCCGGGCAGGTAGAAGGGGATGGAGCCCAGCAGCACGCCGAGACCGATGCCGATGAACACCGGCAGCATCTGTACCTGCTGCAGTTTCTGCTGGGTATTGCCCACTAGGCTGGTCACCGTCTCTATGGCCTCCT
>JBFHKO010000120.1:0-7853 GCA_041595355.1 Aeromonadaceae bacterium | reverse complement strand
CGAACCGCGGACCTCTTGCATGCCATGCAAGCGCTCTCCCAGCTGAGCTATAGCCCCACGACGGTTTTCAACGTGCCGCACACGCATCGGGAAATTGGTGGAGCTACGCGGGATCGAACCGCGGACCTCTTGCATGCCATGCAAGCGCTCTCCCAGCTGAGCTATAACCCCACAACACTTCCTGATTTGCTGGTCTGCCTGCCGCTGTTCCCGGCAAGCGAGGCGCATATTAGGCAGCAGGCCGCAGGCTGTCAACAAAAAAATAGCGCCGCCGGGTCAATTGCCGATTATCCAGCCAGAGTGCTGCAAAGTGCAGCGCCCACCCGCGCGGCGGCCGCTCGGGACGAAAAACCCGGCACCAGGGCCGGGTTGACGTAGCGTTGCTGGCGGCGGCGCTCAGGCGGCGCTCTCCAGCTGGGCCAGCACGCGATCCAGGCGCGCCAGTACCCGCTCGCGGCCGATGAGCTGCATCACCGCATCGATGGAGGGCGACTGGCCCAGGCCAGTGACCGCCACCCGCAGCGGCATGCCTACCTTGCCCATGCCGAGGTTCAGCTCGCTGGCGGTATCCTGGATGACCTGATGCAGCGGCTCCCGCTCCCAGTCGCTCAGTGCCGCCAGCTTGTCACGAATGAGGGCCAGCGGCGCCTTGGCGGCCGCCTTGAGGTGCTTCTTGGCGGACGCCTCGTCGATGGCCTCGTATTCTTCAAAGAAGTAACGGCTCTGGCCGGCCAGCTCGCGCAGGGTCTGGCAGCGCTCGGCCAGCAGGGTCACCACCTCGCTCAGCGCCGGACCATTGCGGTAGTCGATGCCCTGATCGTCCATGTGCCACACCAGCTGCCGGGCCACGTACTCGGGATCCAGGCTGCGGATGTAGTGGTTGTTGAGCCATTTCAGCTTGTCGGTGTTGAAGGCGGAGGCGGACTTGCCGATGGCATCCAGAGTGAACAACTCGATCATCTCCGCCACGGAGAAGATCTCCTGATCGCCATGCGACCAGCCCAGGCGCACCAGGTAGTTAAGCAGCGCTTCGGGCAGATAGCCGTCGTCGCGATACTGCATCACGTTCACGGCGCCGTGGCGCTTGGAGAGCTTGGCGCCGTCATCGCCGAGGATCATGGAAACGTGGGCGAACACCGGCACGGGCGCCCCCAGCGCCTGGTAGATGTTGATCTGGCGCGGGGTGTTGTTGACATGATCCTCGCCGCGCACCACATGGGTGATGCCCATGTCCCAGTCGTCCACCACCACACAGAAGTTGTAGGTGGGGGCGCCATCGGTGCGGCGGATGATGAGATCGTCCAGCTCGGTGTTGGCAAACTCGATACGGCCGCGCACCTGGTCATCGAAGACCACCACGCCATCGACGGGGTTGCGAAAGCGGATCACATGGGGCTCATCGTCGGCATGCGCAACCGTGCTGTCACGGCAGCAACCATCGTAGCGAGGCTTCTCGCCCCGGGCCATCTGGGTTTCGCGCAGGGCGTCCAGCCGCTCCCGGGAGCAGTAGCACTTGTAGGCCTTGCCCTCGGCCAGCAGCTGGTCGATGACGGCGTTGTAGCGGTCGAAGCGCCGGGTCTGGTAATAGGGACCCTCTTCCCAGTTCAGTCCCAGCCAGGTCATGCCCTCCATGATGGCATCGATGGCCGCCTGGGTGGAACGCTCCAGATCGGTATCCTCGATGCGCAGGACGAACTCGCCCTGGTTGTGACGGGCAAACAGCCAGGAGTAGAGGGCAGTACGGGCACCGCCGACGTGCAGGAAATCGGTGGGGCTGGGCGCAAAACGGGTTTTGACTTTCATCTTGAGGCCTTGTCGCTGGAATGAGCCCAAAGGGGCATCGGGCAGAAAATGGCGCCCATTCTAGCATTGGCCATCCAGCGGGGAAACGGCCATGGGGCCCACGGCTAACCAGCGGGCCATCAGACAGACAACAGGGGAAAACTGGAGCGGGCAGCGGGAATCGAACCCGCATCATCAGCTTGGAAGGCTGAGGTAATAGCCATTATACGATGCCCGCAGGGCAGGATTGGAGCGGGTGATGGGAATCGAACCCACGCTATTGGCTTGGGAAGCCAAAGTTCTACCATTGAACTACACCCGCATGGAACGCCCACTACTATAGGGATTTTTCGGCCCGGTTCAAGCCTTGATGCGCGGTGGCCCTCCGATGGCGGCCTGTTCGACCAATAATCAGGCAACGCGCGCCGATAATGGCTATTCTTCGTCCACCGAGGCCGCGGGCAATTGCCAAGCCGGCGCCCGGCGGCTAGGCTGGCGACTGTTTTTTACGTTTTGCTAACCAAATCGAGCGACATGGACAAACTCCGGCAACGTACTCTCACCCTCTGGTTGCGCCAGCAGTCGCGACTGGTCCGTCCCTGGCTCAGCCTGACCGTGCTGCTGGGCGGGCTCTCTGCCGGCCTGCTGATCGCCCAGGCCTGGCTGCTGGCCTCGCTACTTCACCCGCTCATCATGGCGACGGCGGACAAGCAGAGTCTGCTGCCCGGCTTTCTCGGCCTTGTCGCCCTGGCCCTGTTGCGGGCGGCCCTGGTGTGGGGACGCGAGCAAAGCGCCTTCCAGGCCGGCAGCCGTCTGCGCCGACACCTGCGCGCCAGGGTGCTGGAGCAGTTGCGCGAGCGCGGCCCCGCCTATCTGCAACAGCGCGCGGCCGGCAACTGGGCCAGCCTGCTGCTGGAGCAGATAGAGCACCTGCACGACTTCTATGCCCGCTACCTGAGTCAGTCACGGCTGGCGGTGCTGCAGCCCCTGTTGATCCTGGTGGCGGTGTTTCCGGTCAACTGGGCCTGCGGCCTGATACTGCTGCTCACCGCGCCGCTGATCCCCTTTTTCATGATATTGACCGGCATCGGCGCCGCCGATGCCAACCGCCGCAACTTCAAGGCGCTGGCCCGGCTGTCGGGCCACTTCCTCGATCGGCTCAAGGGACTGGCCACCCTGCGTCTCTATCACGCGGCGGCCGCCGAGGGCAAACAGATCGAGCAGGCCTCGGAGCAGTTTCGCGAGCGGACCATGGAGGTGCTGCGGCTGGCCTTCCTGAGCTCGGCGGTGCTGGAGTTCTTCGCTGCCCTCTCCATCGCCCTGGTGGCGGTCTACTTCGGCTTCTCCTATCTGGAGCATCTCAATTTCGGTCACTATGGCGAACCGCTGACCCTGTTCACCGGTCTGTATGTGCTGCTGCTGGCGCCCGAGTTCTACCTGCCGCTGCGCGAACTCGGCACCCACTATCACGCCAAGGCCCAGGCGATAGGGGCCGCCGACAGCCTGGAGCAGTTCCTTGGCGAGACGCCGCTGACGCCCACCGCCGGCGTGCAGCCCTTCGACAGTGCCGAGCCGCTGCACATAGAGGCCAGGGAGCTGTGCGTGCTCAGTCCGGCAGGCCAGGTCCTGGTCGGCCCGCTCTCGTTCACCCTGGCCGCCGGCAGCCATACCGCCCTGGTGGGCAAGACCGGCAGCGGCAAGAGCTCGCTGCTGAGTGCCCTGCTGGGTTTTGCTCCCTACCGGGGCAGCCTGCGCATCAATGGCCAGGAGCTGTCGCACCTGGATCAGGCGCGCTACCGCCTGCACGTCGGCTGGCTGGGGCAGACTCCCAAGCTGCTGCACGGCTCGCTGCGCGACAACCTGACCCTGGGGCGCCAGGATAGGCCCCAGGCCGAGCTGCTGGCGGCCCTGCGCCAGGCCGGCGCCGACGATATTCTGGCAGCCAAGGGGTGGGACTATGCCATTGGCGAGCAGGGACGCGGCCTGTCGGTGGGCCAGGCCCAGCGGCTGGCGCTGGCACGCACCCTACTGAAGCCCTGCCGCCTGCTGCTGCTGGATGAACCCACCGCCAGCCTGGATAAGCTCAACGAACAAAAAATAATGACGGCGCTGCAAGCGCAACTGCGGGGGCGCACCAGCCTGCTGGTGACCCACCGTCGCCCCCAGCTGCAACAGGCCGAGCAGATCCTGGTGCTGGAGCAGGGGCAACTGGTGGCCTGCGGTGACTTCGAGAGCCTGAACCTGCCGGGCAGCCCCCTGCACAGGCTGCTGCAGTCCGATGCCGGCGTCGTAACAACCCAGGCAACAGATGAGGCCACTAACGGTGAGTAACCAACCATGATGCGCGAATTCGCTCCCTATCTGCGTCTGTACCGCCAGCACTGGGGCATGTTGAGCCTGGGTCTGCTGCTGACCCTCTGCACCCTGGGGGCCGGCCTCGGCCTGCTGTCGCTGTCGGGCTGGTTCCTCTCCGCCGCGGCGGTGGCCGGACTCAGCGTTGCCAGCCGCGACAGCTTCAACTACATGACCCCCGCCGGCGCCGTGCGCTTTTTCTCCATCATCCGCACCGCCAGCCGCTGGGGGGACAGGGTGGTGAGCCATGACGCCACCTTCCGGGTACTGACCCGCCTGCGGGTGCTGTTCTGGGAGCAGCTGGTGCCGCTGCGCGCCGAACGGCTGGCCGCCTTTCGCCAGGCGGATCTGCTCAATCGCCTGGTGGCGGACATCGATGCCCTGGATCATGTCTACCTGCGACTGTTGATCCCCCTGGGCGCCGCCTTGCTGGCGAGTCTGGGGCTGTTTGCCTTCCTGGCCAGCCTGGATCTGCTACTGGCGCTCTGGCTCACCGGCCTGTTGCTGCTGCTCGGGCTGCTGCTGCCCTGGCTCTTCTACCGCCTGGGTCAGACCTCCGGACGCGAACAGACCCTGGCCAAGGCGCGGCTGCGCACCGCCTGTGTCGACTATGTGGAACACCAGGCCGAACTGCTGCTTTGTGGCGCCGAGGCCCAATACCGCGCCCGACTGGACGACGAAGAGGCGGCGCTGCTGACGGCCCAGCGCCGTCTGGCCGGTCTGGATGGCCTGGCCGGTGCCCTGATGCTGGGTTGCCTCAGCCTGCTCATGACGCTGATGCTGTGGCTGAGCGCCGAGGGTGTCGGCGATGCCGGTCCCGGGCCGCGCACTGCCCTGGTGGTCTTTTTGACCCTGGCGGCCTTCGAGCTGATCCAGCCGCTGCTGGGTGCCTTCCAGCACCTTTCGGGCAGCCTCACCTCGGCCCGGCGCCTGAACCAGATCACCGAGGCCAGCACGCCGGCGCCCTTCGGCCAGCATGGGACCGCTGCCGTTTGTGGCGCCCTGACCTTGCAGGGGCTGCGCTTCGGTTATCCCGGTGGCGAGCCGGTGTTGAACGGCCTGGATCTGCAGCTGGAGGCCGGCGAGAAACTGGCCATTCTCGGCCCCACCGGCTGCGGCAAATCCACCCTGCTGGGTCTGCTCACCCGGGAGTGGAGCGCCGAGCAGGGCGAGATCAGGCTGGATGGCCTGCCTCTGGAGGCCTACGGCGAGGCGGCGCTGCGTGCCTCCATGTCGGTGGTGAGCCAGCGGGTGCACCTGTTCAGCGCCAGCCTGGCCGACAACCTGCGACTGGCCAAGCCCGAGGCCGATGATGAACAGCTGATTGCGGTGCTGCAGGCGGTGGAGCTCGATGCCCTGCTGGGGCCGGACGCCTCCCCCGCCGCCCACAAAGAGGCCCTGGCGCAATGGCTGGGCGATGGCGGCCGCGCCCTCTCCGGCGGCGAGCAACGCCGGCTCGCCCTCGCCCGCGCCCTGTTGCACGATGCCCCGCTGCTGCTGCTGGACGAAGCCACCGAAGGGCTGGACCCGGCCACCGAGCAGGCCGTGCTGCGCCTCATCTTCCGCCACTGCCAGGGCAAGACGCTGCTGATGATAAGCCACCGCCTCACCGGGCTCGGGCAAGTGGATCGCATCGCCCTCATGGATGAGGGGCGCATCCTGACCGTCGCCAGCCACGCCGAGCTACTGGCCGTGAGCGGCCATTACCAGGATTTGCACGCACAGAGCGCACACTAAGTTCGCCAGCGGGCCGCTTTATGCTGGCGGCCCGTAGTCGCTGCCCTCTTGACTCCCTATAATGAGGGCTCTTTCGGGCTTAGGGATGGAACCGCCATGAAACAGATCGCTCTGCTGCTCGGCCTGCTGCTTGCTGGCTGCAGCCAATACAGTTTTCACACCAACCTGGATCGGGAAAACTTCACCGAGTACTTCAAGCCCGGCACCGTCACCCTGCTGGAGAAATCACAGCTCGCCGAGCTCAACTACCTGAGCCTCGGCACCGTGGAGGGCGAATCCTGCCAGAGCGATGCCAACCAGCCGGTGCCCAACCTGGGTGACGCGCGTACCGACGCCCGGCGCAAGGTGGCCGATATGGGCGGCAATGCAGTGGTGTTCGGCAAGTGCGTCACCTTCACCGGCACCCCCACCTGCCTGGCAACCCTGGTCTGCTACGGCCAGGCGCTCAAGGTCGCCGCTCCGAACCAACCCGTCCCCAAACCCCAGGGCTGAGATGCACTTCGACATGACGCCCGTCGGGCGTATCCACTCGCCCTACAAGGAAAAATTTGCCGTGCCCCGCCAGCCGGGACTGGTGAAGAGCGCCCGCGCCACCCTGGAGCTGCTGCCGCCGTGCAACGATCCCCAGACCCTGCGCGGCATCGAGGCATTCAGCCACCTGTGGCTGGTGTTCGTGTTTCATGAGTGCCAGGGCCAGGGCTGGCACCCGACGGTGCGCCCGCCGCGCCTCGGCGGCAACGAGCGCGTGGGCGTATTCGCCAGCCGCAGTCCCTTTCGACCCAATGGCCTGGGGCTGTCGGTGGTGGAGCTCAGAGAGGTGCATCAGCAGGGTGACCGGCTGTGGCTGGAGCTCGGCGGCGTGGATCTGGTCGATGGCACCCCCATCCTCGACATCAAGCCCTACCTGCCCTATGCCGACAGCCTGCCGGCTGCCCAGGGTGGCTTTGCCCCAATGGCCCCCGAAGCCGGCATGCCGGTGCGTTTTGCGCCCGAGGCCGAAGCCCAGCTGCTCGCCCAGCAGGCGCGCTACCCTGAGCTGAAACACTTCATCGGCGAGGTGCTGGCCCAGGATCCCCGCCCCGCCTACCGGCGCAGCCAGGATGACGAGCGTCTCTATGGCGTGAAATTGTACGACTTCAACGTGCAGTGGCGGGTGCGCGGCGGCGTCACCGAAGTAGTGGCGATAGCGCCAGACGGGTAGACAGCCGGCCTGAAACCTATGTCAGAAGAAATAACGGGGGGTTCACGCAACCGAGCTAGTGGCGCGCCCTGACAACGCTCGTCTCATGAGGCTCTTGCGTTAGCCACGGACTATAATTTCGCCGCAGCAGAGCGGCGTCCGGAAACAGCCGGCGTACTTCGATTTCCCAGTATCTGGCCTCGCTCTCACGCCCCAGTTCACGCAGCACAGCCGCCAACTGATGGAACAAATAGAGGCGTGGCCGGTATGCGATGAGCCCGGCTACCCAGTTCACATACGCGTTCAGTTCCATTCGATTGTTGGTTTGCCGGGCGACCTGCAGCCGATGACTGTATTGGTAGTGCTCGACCAGAAACTTCCAGGGTATGGGGTTGATGACCTGCTGAAGTAACTCGGGGGAGCGTTCTCCTTCACGTCCATACTGAGTAACCAGCCAGGCGGTCTGGAGCCCGGTCCCCATGAAGAGGATGACCAGTAGCGGTATTGCCACTGCCAGGGAGCGAGGCAGCCACCCGTAATTGAAAGCGAGCACTTTGATCCTGCTGCTCTCCTCATCGACCAGCCAGATCAGTATCAGAAAAACCATGCCGTGCGCCAGCGAGTAATAAAGCGGAAGCTCCACCAAGCTGTGAAACAGGATAGGCAGCAGCAACGCCAACAGGCTGATGCGTTTGCTCCAAGACGGTACGCGCCACAGCTGTCGAAGATAAGTACCCGCGGCCACCAACAGCCCCAGAGCGGCGACCACACCGCCCTCTACCATCCAGAACAACAGTTCATT
>JBFHKO010000119.1:0-7924 GCA_041595355.1 Aeromonadaceae bacterium | reverse complement strand
GCATCCTTCACTCCCTTTCCGGAACCATGGCGATCAGTGAAACCACGCTGAAGGACACCATGCTGATGCTCATCGACGAGCAGAACAAGAAGGGCGGCCTTCTCGGTAAGCAGCTCGAGCCGGTGGTCGTCGACCCGGCCTCGAACTGGCCGCTGTTCGCCGAGAAGGCGCGCGAGCTGATCGAGAAGGAGAAGGTCGCGGCAACCTTCGGTTGCTGGACCTCGGTCTCTCGCAAGTCGGTGCTGCCGGTGGTGGAAGAGCTCAACAGCATTCTGTTCTACCCGGTGCAGTATGAGGGCGAGGAGTCTTCCAAGAACGTCTTCTACACCGGTGCCGCACCCAACCAGCAGGCCATTCCGGCGGTGGATTACCTGATGAACGAGGTCGGGGTCAAGCGCTGGGCGCTGCTGGGTACCGACTACGTCTATCCGCGCACCACCAACAAGATCCTGGAAGCCTACCTGAAATCCAAGGGCGTGGCGCCGGCTGACATCATGGTCAACTACACCCCCTTCGGTCACTCCGACTGGCAGTCCATCGTCTCCGACGTGAAGAAGTTCGGCTCTGCCGGCAAGAAGACCGCCGTGGTCTCCACCATCAACGGCGATGCCAACGTTCCCTTCTACAAGGAACTGGGCAACCAGGGCGTCTCTGCCGAAAACATCCCGGTGGTGGCCTTCTCCGTGGGTGAGGAAGAGCTCTCCGGCATAGACACCAAGCCGCTGGTCGGCCACCTGGCGGCCTGGAACTACTTCCAGAGCGTCGAAACCCCGGAAAACGCCGCCTTCATCGAGAAGTGGCAGAAGTTCACCGGCAAAAGCGATCGGGTGACCAACGATCCCATGGAAGCCACCTACATCGGCTTCAACATGTGGGTGAAGGCCGTCGAGAAGGCCGGTACCACGGATCCGGAAGCGGTACAGCAGGCCCTTATCGGTGTGACCGTTCCCAACCTGACCGGTGGCTACGCCGCCATGATGCCCAATCACCATATCACCAAGCCGGTACTCATCGGCGAGATCCAGGATGACGGCCAGTTCGAAGTGGTCTCCGAAACCAAGGGGACCGTCGTGGGCGATGAGTGGTCCGATTACCTGGACGGTTCCAAGGATCTGATCTCCGACTGGCGTGCGCCGCTCTCCTGCGGCAACTTCAACGTCAAAACCGGGAAATGCGCCGGCAAGAGCCTGTAACCGGGATCCCGCCCCAGCGGGGCGGGTTATCAGTGCCGGTCGGTTTCCCGACCGGCTTGTTCGATCAAGCCAGGTACTCCCTTATGTCTATTCTATCCAAGCCCTCGCGCCTTCCCCTTGCCCTGGGTCCATGGCTGATGTTGCTCTGGAGCCTGTGGGCCGGCTGGGCCCAGGCGATGAGCACCGATGATGCATTGCAGACACTGACCGGCCGCGATTTCAAGGCCAAGGGCGAGGCCATTGCCGTGCTGGCGGCCAGTGGCGATGCCAAGGTATTACCCCTGTTTGCCGCCATCGAGGGGGGCGATCTCTATTATCACAAGCAGAGCCTGCAGCTGGTGATCCGGCAGGCCGAGGGGTTCGTGGCCCTGGATGACGGTGCGCCAGTGAGCGGCAAATCCTCAGATTTCAAGCGGGTGGTGGTCAACAACGCCCTGCGCCGTCAGCTCACCCAGGCCGGCGCCCAGTTGCAGCTCTCGGCTGCCGATGTCGATGTGCGCCTGGCGGCCATCAAGGCCCTGCTCGGCAAGGTGGATACCGCGCTGCTGCCGCAATTGCAGCAGCGACTGGATATGGAGCCGAATGCCGACGTCCAGAGGGCCCTCAAGGGGGGCATTTCCCTGCATCAGCTGCGCCAGGGCACGGATAGCGAGCGACTGGCCGCCGCCCGGCAATTGGCCGAACTGCCCAACCCCCAGGTGCTGGAGGCGCTGCGCAAGGCCAGCCAGCAGGATGAAAGCAAGCCGGTACGGCTGGCCGCCGGCATGGCGGCCCGGGAGCTGGAACAGCAACAATCCTTCTATAGTGGTCTGGAAACCCTCTATTTCGGCTTGAGCCTCGGCTCGGTGCTGGTGCTGGCCGGCATCGGCCTGGCCATCACCTTCGGCGTCATGGGGGTCATCAACATGGCCCACGGCGAGCTGATGATGCTGGGCGCCTACACCACCTTCGTGATGCAAAAGCTGCTGCCGGGGCAACCCGGGCTGGCGCTGCTGCTCTCCATACCGGCCGCCTTCGCCGTCTCTGGCCTGGTGGGGATCGTCATCGAGCGCTGCGTGATCCGCTTTCTCTATGGCCGGCCGCTGGAAACCCTGTTGGCCACCTTTGGTATCAGCCTGTTGCTGCAACAGGCGGTGCGTTCCATCTTCTCGCCGCTGAACCAGAGTGTCAGCATGCCCAGCTGGATGAGCGGCACCTGGGTGTGGAACGATTTCTTCGCCCTGACCCTGAATCGCATGGCCATCATCCTCTTCAGCCTGCTGGTGTTTGCCGCTCTCATGTGGTTGCTGCGCCGCAGTACCCTGGGGCTGGAGGTGCGTGCCGTCTCCCAGAACCGGGCCATGGCCCGCAACATGGGGGTGCGTTCGGCCCGCGTCAATGCGCTGACCTTCGGCCTGGGCTCGGGCGTGGCCGGCGTGGCCGGCGTGGCGCTCTCCCAGCTGACCAACGTGGGGCCCAACCTGGGGCAGGGCTACATCATCGATGCCTTCATGGTGGTGGTGTTCGGCGGGGTAGGCAACCTGTGGGGCACCCTGGTGGCCGGTCTCTCCCTGGGAGTGGCCAACAAGCTGCTGGAGCCCTATGCCGGTGCCGTGCTGGCCAAGATCCTCATTCTGGTGGCCATCATTCTGTTCATTCAAAAGCGGCCGCGGGGACTCTTCCCGCAACGTGGCCGGGCCGTGGAGGGCTAAATCATGCTGTTGACCTCTGTCTGGAAGGACAAGATTGGCCTGGGGCTGCTGGGCGCCATACTGGCGGCCGCCATCCTCATTGCCCTCAGCAACCTGCTGTTGCCGGCGGATCACCTGCTGTATGTGGGCACCAATACCGTGACCCTGTTCGGCAAGTACCTCTGTTACGCACTGCTGGCGGTGGCGGTGGATCTGGTGTGGGGCTATCTCGGCATCCTGAGCCTGGGCCATGGCGCCTTCTTTGCTCTGGGCGGCTATGCCATGGGCATGTACCTGATGCGTCAGATTGGCAGTCGCGGTGTCTACGGCAATGCCGAACTGCCCGATTTCATGGTGTTTCTCAACTGGCAGGAGCTGCCCTGGTTCTGGAGCGGCTTTGATCACTTCTGGTTTGCGGCCCTGATGGTGCTGCTGGTTCCGGGGCTGCTGGCCTTCGTCTTCGGTGCGCTGGCGTTCCGCTCCCGGGTGACCGGCGTCTACCTCTCCATCATGACCCAGGCGCTCACCTATGCGCTGATGCTGGCCTTCTTCCGCAATGAGATGGGCTTTGGCGGCAACAACGGCCTGACCGATTTCAAGGAGTTGCTGGGGCTGGATCTCACCGCCGACAGCACCCGCATCGGCCTGTTCCTCGCCTCGGCGGTAGCCCTGTGTGCCGGTTATCTGGCCTGTCGCATCATCGTCGGCTCCAAGCTGGGCCGCCTGGTGGTGGCCATTCGGGATGCCGAGATGCGCACCCGCTTCATCGGCTACCGGGTAGAGTACGTCAAGCTCGCCATCTTCGTGTTTTCCGCCATGCTGGCCGGTATCGCGGGGGCCCTCTATGTTCCCCAGGTGGGCATCATCAATCCGGGCGAATTCTCCCCCCTCAACTCCATCGAACTGGTGATCTGGGTTGCCGTCGGCGGCCGCGCCACCCTGTATGGCGCCGTGGTGGGGGCCGTTCTGGTCAACTATGCCAAGTCGGTGTTCACCGGCATACTGCCCGATGAGTGGCTCTATGCCCTGGGCGCCCTGTTCGTGCTGGTGACCCTGTTCCTGCCAAGGGGCGTGACCGGCTGGCTGAACCGCAAGGAGGCAACGGCATGAGCATGTTGACGGATACCAAGACACTCTTTACCCCCGATTACTGGCGCCAGCGCTGGGCGCCGCCTGCACCACCCAGGCTGGATCTGAGCCACGGTGTCATTCTCTATCTGGAGGATATCAGCGTCAGTTTCGATGGCTTCAAGGCCCTCAATGATCTCAATCTCTATATCAACAAGGGGGAGTTGCGCTGCATAATAGGGCCGAACGGCGCCGGCAAGAGCACCATGATGGATGTCATCACCGGCAAGACCCGGCCCGACACCGGCAGCGCCTGGTTCGGTCAGAACATCAACCTGCTGGCGCTCGATGAACCGGCCATTGCCGAGGCGGGCATCGGCCGCAAGTTTCAGAAACCCACCGTATTCGAGCCGCTGACGGTGCAGGAAAACCTGGAGCTGGCCATGGCCGGTGACAAGCGCATCTGGACCACCTTCATGAGCCGACTCTCCGCCGAGGACCGGGAGCATCTGGATCAGACCCTGCAGCTCATCGGCCTGGGGGCCGAGCGCCATCGCCTGGCGGGGGTGCTCTCCCACGGCCAGAAACAGTGGCTGGAGATTGGCATGTTGCTGATGCAGCGTCCCGAACTGCTGCTCGTGGACGAACCGGTGGCCGGTATGACCCATCAGGAAATGGAACGTACCGCCGAACTGCTCACCTCGCTGGCGGGCAAGCATTCCGTGGTGGTGGTGGAGCACGACATGGATTTCGTGCGCTCCATCGCCCATACCGTCACCGTGCTGCATCAGGGGTCGGTACTGGCCGAGGGCAACATGAGTCAGGTCCAGGCCGATCCGCGGGTCATCGAAGTCTATCTGGGAGAATCCGCATGCTGACGCTGACGGGGATCAATCAATTCTATGGCCAGTCGCATACCCTCTGGGATCTGGATCTGGCGCTGGCCGCCGGGGAGTGCCTCTGCCTGATGGGCCGCAACGGCGTCGGCAAGACCACGCTGCTGAACGTCATCATGGGCCAGCTGCCGGTCAAAAGCGGCAGCATTCATTTCGATGGCGCCGATATCACCTCGCTGCCGGTGGAGCGGCGCGCCGAGCTGGGTATCGGCTATGTGCCCCAGGGGCGGCAGATCTTTCCACTGCTGACGGTGGAAGAGAATCTGCGCATCGGCCTGCCGGCCCGCCGTGACGGGCGTCGCCAGCTGCCGGAACTCATCTACCAGCTGTTCCCGGTGCTCCAGGAGATGAAGCAGCGCCGGGGCGGGGATCTCTCCGGCGGCCAGCAGCAACAACTGGCCATTGGCCGTGCCCTGGTACTGGATCCCAAGCTGCTGATCCTCGATGAACCCACGGAGGGCATCCAGCCCAATGTGGTCAGCGAGATAGGCGACATCATCCGCAAGCTCAATCGCGATATCGGCCTGACAGTACTGCTGGTCGAGCAGAAGCTGCCCTTCGCCCGCAAGGTGGGGGATCGCTTCTGCCTGCTGGACCGGGGCCGCCGGGTGGCACAGGGTGCCATGACCGAGCTGGATGACAAGCTCATCCGGGAGTACCTGACCGTATGATGGTGGCCATCCCCCCCGGTGGCGCCCTCGACAGCCCGCCCGCCGCGACCCAGACGCCGGTGTCGGGCTGGCAGGCGCGCCTGGCGCTGGAATTTGCGCCGCGTGGCGAGCGTACCCAATTGGTGGGCCGCAGCCAGCTGGGCCCCCTCACGGTGCAGCGACCCTTTCACCCCGAAGGGGCTCCCTGCCATCTCTACCTGCTGCACCCGCCGGGCGGGGTCGTGGGCGGCGATGAACTGGCGCTGCATATCGATGTGGCCGCGGGCGGCCATGCGCTGCTGACCACGCCCGGTGCCACCAAGTTCTACCGCAGCCTCGGGCCCCAAGCCCGGGTCAGACAGCACTTTTCGCTGGCATCCGGTGCGACTCTGGAATGGCTGCCCCAGGACAATATACTCTTCCCCGGGGCCCGGCTCGATCTGGCCAGCCACTTTCACCTGCAGCCCGGAGCCCGCCTGCTGGCCTGGGAAACCCTGGCGCTGGGGCGGCCCGTCATCGGCGAGCGTTTCACCCAGGGGGCATTGCACAGCCGGCTGCAGCTCTACCAGGCGGGCCGTCTGCAGCTGAACGAGTGCCTGCGGGTACAGCAGCCACGGGATCTGACGCGTCCCGCCGGCCTGGCCGGCCATCCTCTGCTGGCCACCTTGCTGGCCACCCCCTGCGGTGAAACCGAGCGGGAGGCGGTGCGGGAAATCCTCGGCACCTACGCGGGGCCCGCCGGCGTCACCCGGCTCGGCGATCTGCTGGTCGTGCGCCTGCTGGGCGAGCACAACGAGCCGCTGCAACAGTGCATGCAGGCCATCTGGCGGGCGCTGCGTCCGGCGGTGCTGGGCCGACCGCCCTGCGCGCCACGCATCTGGGCCACCTGACCGACAATTCAACGCAACACGAGGAAGAACAAGAATGGATTTGACCCCGAGAGAGAAAGACAAGCTGCTGTTGTTCACCGCCGGACTGGTGGCGGAGCGGCGCCTGGCAAGAGGACTGCGCCTCAATCACCCGGAAGCGGTGGCTCTCATCAGCGCCGCCATTCTGGAAGGCGCCCGGGATGGCATGACGGTGGCCCAGCTGATGAGCCATGGTCGCACCCTGCTGACCCGTGAGGAGGTGATGGAGGGGGTCGCGGAGATGATCCCGGATGTGCAGGTGGAGGCCACCTTCCCGGATGGCACCAAGCTGGTCACAGTGCATCAACCCATCATCTGAGGAGCCTTGCCATGATACCCGGAGAGATACAGGTCGCCGACGGCGACATCGAGCTCAATGCCGGCCGTCCCACCGTGAGCGTGACCGTGGCCAATACCGGTGACCGACCGATACAGATAGGCTCCCATTACCATTTTTTCGAGACCAACCCGGCACTGCAGTTCGAGCGGCCGCTCACCCGCGGCTACCGGCTGGATATTCCCGCCGGCACGGCGGTGCGTTTCGAACCCGGTCAGAGCCGCACCGTGACACTGGTTGCCTATGCCGGTCTGCGCCGCGTGTATGGTTTTCGCGCTGAGGTGATGGGGGCGCTGGATGCGACCCCGGATGAGCAGAAGGATAATCACTCATGAGCATGATTTCACGTCAGGCCTACGCCGACATGTTTGGCCCCACCACCGGGGACAGGGTACGGCTCGCCGATACCGATCTGTGGCTGGAAGTGGAGCAGGACTTCACCCGCTACGGCGACGAAGTCAAGTTTGGCGGCGGCAAGGTGATCCGCGACGGCCAGGGGCAGGGCCAGGCCAGCTGTTTCGAGGCCCTGGATCTGGTGATCACCAATGCGCTCATCATCGATTACTGGGGCATCGTCAAGGCGGACATCGGCGTCAAGGCCGGCCGCATCGCCGGCATCGGCAAGGCCGGCAACCCGGATGTGCAACCGGGCGTGACCCTCATCATCGGACCCGGCACCGAGGTGATAGCGGGCGAGGGCATGCTGGTGACCGCCGGCGGCATCGACAGCCATATTCATTTCATCTGTCCGCAGCAGATAGACGAGGCGCTCTGCTCCGGCATCACCACCATGCTGGGTGGCGGCACCGGACCGGCCACCGGCACCAATGCCACCACCTGCACCCCGGGGCCCTGGTATATGGCGCGCATGCTGGAGGCAGCCGACAGTCTGCCCATGAACCTGGGCTTCCTTGGCAAGGGTAACGCCAGCCTGCCGGTGGCACTGCGCGAGCAGGTGGCGGCGGGGGCCATCGGCCTCAAGCTGCATGAGGATTGGGGCTCGGCCCCGGCGGCCATCGACACCTGCCTGACTGTGGCCGAAGAGACCGATACCCAGGGCGCCATCCACACGGATACGTTGACCGAGTCCGGCTTTGTGGAAGATACCCTGGGCGCCATCGGCGATCGCACCATCCACACTTACCACACTGAGGGGGCCGGCGGCGGCCATGCGCCGGATATCATCAGGGCCTGTGGCCAGG
>JBFHKO010000118.1:0-7936 GCA_041595355.1 Aeromonadaceae bacterium | reverse complement strand
GGCTGCAGGCGTCGCTCAGCAGCGCCATCAGCTCGTGGCCGTCGCGGATGTCGATCCACTGGCCGTCGCGGTAGTCGAAGTGGTAGCCGTTCTGACGGGTAGCCACCCAGATCTGGTGCAGCGGCTCCTGCTTGTTGATGATGATCTTGCTGCGGTTGGGGAACGTCAGGCTCAGGACGCCGCCGTGGGTCTCGTAGTCGATGTCCACTCCGCTGGCCTCGATGCCATCCTCGATGGCCTGGTAGCGGCTGGCTACCAGGGCGTGAAATTCGGTGTCTCTCATCAGACCTGTCCTATTGCTTTTCAAAAGATGAGTGCGATTATAGGGGTCCAATCCGATTTTTCGCACTATGCCTTTGTAGAATGCCCATGAACACACCCAAGCGACTGAGTGCTGGCCTCGGGCTGCTGCTGTTGACCCAGCTGGCCGGCTGTGGCCTGAAGGGGCCCCTCTATCTGCCGAGCGAGGTCGAACAGACCCCCTCTGCCGCACCGGCCGGAGAAACGGCGCCGGCGCCCGCGACTGAATAACTAAGGAACCACGCACTCATGGATTATTTCAACTACCGGGAAAGCGGTGAGCTGTTCGCCGAAGACTGCGCGCTGAGCCAGCTGGCCGCCGAGTACGGCACCCCCCTGTATGTCTATTCCCGCGCCACCATAGAGCGCCACTGGCAGGCCTTCGATCGTGCCGCCGGCGAGGTCCCGCACCTCATCTGTTACGCGGTGAAGGCCAACAGCAACCTGGCGGTGCTGAACCTGATGGCGCGGCTGGGCTCCGGCTTCGACATCGTCTCCGGCGGCGAGCTGGCGCGGGTCATCGCCGCGGGTGGCGATCCGGCCAAGGTGGTCTTCTCCGGGGTCGGCAAGTCGGTCGCCGAGATCCGTTATGCCCTGGAGCAGAACATTCTCTGCTTCAACGTCGAGTCCGAGCCGGAGCTGGAGCGCATCAACCAGATCGCCGGCGAGATGGGGCAGCGGGCGCGCATCTCCATCCGCGTCAATCCGGATATCGACGCCGGTACCCACCCCTATATCTCCACCGGCCTCAAGCAGAACAAGTTCGGCATTCCCATCGTGCGGGCGCCGGCGATTTACCGCCACGCCAAGGCGCTGCCCCACCTGGAGGTGGTTGGTCTCGATTGCCATATCGGCTCCCAGCTCACCGAGCTGGAGCCCTTCATGGAGGCGGTGGACAAGCTGCTGGTGCTCATCGACCTGCTGGCCGAGGAGGGCATTCACATCCATCACCTGGATGTCGGCGGCGGTCTGGGGGTCAACTACGGTGATGAGACGCCGCCCCATCCGGAGCAGTATGCCGCGGCCCTCAAGGCCAAGCTGGCGGGCCGCGATCTGCAACTGCTGTTCGAGCCGGGGCGCGCCATCATGGCCAACGCCGGCGTGCTGCTGACCCGGGTCGAGTACCTGAAGGCCGGCGAAGAGCGCCATTTTGCCATCGTCGATGCCGCCATGAACGATCTCATCCGCCCGTCCCTCTACAGCGCCTGGATGAAAATCGTGCCGGTGGACAGCTCTCTGGTGCGGCCGGAGCGTCGCTATGACGTGGTGGGCCCCATCTGCGAAACCGGCGACTTCCTGGGCAAGGATCGGGCGCTGCATATCGCCCCCGGTGATGTGCTGGCCGTGCGTTCCGCCGGTGCCTACGGCTTTGCCATGGCCTCCAACTACAACAGCCGGCCGCGGGTGGCCGAGGTGATGGTGGATGGGGCCGAGGCCGTTCTGGTGCGCGAGCGCGAACCGCTGGACGATCTCTGGCGCCTTGAACGCACCCTGCCCTGAGCCAGGATCCCGAGCATGCTAATCCAATTTTCCAAGATGCACGGCCTGGGCAACGACTTCATGGTCATCGATGGCGTCACCCAGAAGGTCTTTTTCAGTCCCGAGCTGATCCGCCGGCTGGCGGATCGCCACTTCGGGATCGGTTTCGATCAGCTGCTGCTGGTGGAGCCGCCCTACGATCCGGAGCTGGATTTCCACTACCGGATCTTCAACGCCGATGGTTCCGAGGTGCAGCAGTGCGGCAACGGGGCGCGCTGCTTTGCCAGCTTCGTGCGCCTCAAGGGGCTGACCAACAAGGATCGCATCGCCGTCAGCACCATGAGCGGCCGCATCGTGTTGCAGCTGGAGGCGGATAACCAGGTGACGGTCAACATGGGCATCCCCGAGTTCGAGCCCGGCAAGGTGCCCTTTCGCGCCCAGAAGGCCGAGAAGACCTACCTGCTGCGTGCCGGCGAGCAGACGGTGATGTGCGGGGTGGTCTCCATGGGCAACCCCCACTGCGTGCTGGAGGTGCCGAGCGTCAAGGAGGCGCCGGTGCTGACGCTGGGCGCCGAGCTGGAGCGCCACGAGCGCTTTCCCGAGCGGGTCAATGTCGGTTTCATGGAGCTGCTTTCCGCCGGCGAGATCAACCTGCGGGTGTTCGAGCGCGGCGCTGGCGAGACCTTGGCCTGCGGCACCGGTGCCTGTGCCGCCGCCGTGGTCGGCATGAGTCAGGGCAAGCTGAAGAGTCGGGTGCGGGTCAACCTGCCCGGCGGCCCCCTGACCATTGCCTGGCAGGGGCCGGGGCAGCCGGTCTACATGACCGGGCCGGCGGAGCATGTGTTCGATGGCCAGATAGAGCTATGAGCGAGCGCGACCTGCGGCAGGATGACCTGGAAGAGGGCCGGGTGGTGGAGTACCTGCGCCGCCATCCCGACTTTTTTCTGCGTCACCGGGCCTTGCTGGAGCAGGTGCGGATCCCCCATGAGGTGCGGGGGGCCGTTTCGCTGGTCGAGTTCAACCTGACGCGCCAGCGCGAGCGCATCCAGGGACTGGAGCAGGAGATGCAAAGCCTGCTGGCCAACGCCAGCCGCAACGAGCGCATCTTTCGCGTCTATGCCGACATCTATCCCGAGCTGTTTGCCTGTACCAGCCTGTGCCAGCTGTGGCGGCGTCTGCACACCAGCGTTCGCGACAAGCTGCACATTCCCGCCAGCGCCCTGTGGCTGAACGGGGGGCGGGTGGCGGTCAAGCGCAGCGACAAGCGCTTCCTGCTGGCCGAGGCGGCCTTCCTGCGCCTCTGCCGGCAGAGCATGGCCGGCGAGGCGGTTTATTTCGGCCCCATCGCCGCTGAAGACAAGCAGACCCTGTTCGGCGCCGAGGCACTGGTGCATTCGGTGGCGCTGATGCGTCTCGGCGAGCAGGGCGAGCAGGGGCTCATTGCCTTCGGGCATGCCAACCCCGAGCACTATCATGCCGGTATGGACAGCCTGCTGCTGGAGCAGCTGGGGCGTTTCGTCACCCTGTTGCTGCCCAATCTGGTGGTGGCGGGCCATGACTGAGCGTCTGCCGCCCAGTCATCATCTGCAGGCCGATGTGCTGGCCTTTCTCGACCATCTGCGGGTGGAGCGCCAGCTGAGCGCCCACACCCGCAGCAACTATGAGCGTCACCTGGGCGAGATCGCCTTTCTGCTGGCGGAGCTTGGCCTCGCTGCCTGGCGAGAGCTGCGCGCGCCCCTGGTGCGGCAGCTGGTGGCGCGTCTGCGGCGTGGTGGCCGACTGGCGCCACGCAGCATTGCTACCAAGATGTCGGCCCTGCGCAGCCTCTGCGACTGGCTGGTCGGCACCGGCCATTTTCGTGCCAATCCGGCCCGCGGCATCCGCACTCCCAAACAGGGGCGGCCGCTGCCCAATAATCTGGATGTGGACGAAATACACCAGCTGCTCAACATCCAGGAGCAGGCGGATCGGCTGGCGGTGCGGGATCGGGCCATCATGGAGCTGTTCTACTCCTCGGGGCTGCGTCTCTCCGAGCTGGTGGCGCTCAACCTTGGGGATCTGCGTCTCGAGGAGCGCCAGCTGCGGGTGCTGGGCAAGGGCAACAAGGAGCGCATCCTGCCCATAGGCCGGCTAGCCCTCGAGTGGCTGCACAAGTGGCTGGCACTGCGGCCGACCCTGGCCCAGGCCGACGAGCCGGCGCTGTTCCTCAGTCAGCAGAAACGGCGCATCAGCGCCCGCACCGTGCAGCTGCGGCTGGATCAGTGGGGCATCAAGCAATCCCTCAACAGCCATGTGCATCCCCACAAGCTGCGCCACAGCTTTGCCACCCACCTGCTGGAGTCCTGCGGCGATCTGCGCGCCGTGCAGGAGCTGCTCGGTCACGCCAACCTGGCCACCACCCAGATCTATACCCACCTGGATTTCCAGCACCTGGCCGCCGTCTACGACCAGGCCCACCCGCGGGCCAAGCGGAACAAGTAACTTTTTCCGGTTGCGGCAACGGGGCTGAGGAGCCAAGGCTTCCTCTCGGGGCTCATACGGGGCGGGTCACGCCGTGCCATTCGTCCGCTGCCGGAGTGGCCTTGCGGCCCCAGCAGGCCAGGGCGATGAGGGCCAGGGCGCCCGCCAGGATGCAGCTGCCGAGATCGGCGGCGCTGTTGACCCCCAGACCCACCAGCAGGGCGCAGCCCAGAGAAGCCACCAGCATCTGGCCTGTGCCGGCCAGGGCGGTGGCGGTGCCCGCCGTTTTTTTGAACGGCTCCAGCAGACTGGAGAGGGCACTCGGGAAGGCGATGCCGTTGGCGAAGGTGAACAGTGCCTGGCAGCCCATCAGCGCCAGAGGGGAGAGCGGCAGCCACAGCAGGCCGGCACCGGCGACCAGCTGCAGGAGCGGGGCCAGCAGCAGCTGCCGGGACTGGCTGAGGCGGCGGCGGGTCTTGCTGGCGAACAGGCCGCCGGCCATCAGGGCCAGGGCCGGCAGCAGGGTCCAGTGGCCATACTGATCGGCCTGCATGCCGATCTGCTGCTGCATGATGAAGGGCAGTACCGAGACGGTCAGCACGCTCAGGCCATACTGCAGCCAGACGATGCCGGAAAAGCTCAGAAAATGGCCGTTGTGCAGCAGGTCCAGGTATTGGTGGGCGAAATCACGGGCCCGGATCCGGCCCGTCAGGGGGGCATGACTTTCATCGAACCGGTAGTAGATCAGCAGCCACAGCACCCCCAGGTAGCCGGCCATGGTGATGAGGACGCTGATCCAGCCGAAGCGGTGGGCCAGCAGGCCGCCAAACAGCGGCGTCACCGTGGGCACGAAGGCCATCACTATGCCGAAGTAGGACATGGCTTGGCGCAGCACGCTGCCTTCGTAGCGATCCCGCAGCGTGACCCGGGCAATGACCGAGGCGCAGCCGGCGCCCATGCCCTGCAGGAGTCGGCCGAGCAGGATCAGTCCGGGTTGCTGGTGAGCGAACAGGGCCAGCAGTATGCCCACCACCGCCAGCGCCAGGCCACCGAGCAGCACGGGGCGGCGACCGTAGAGATCCGACAGTGGGCCGAACAGCAACTGGCTGGGGCCGAAACCGAGCAGGTAACCCGAGATCATCCACTGGGTAAACTGGGCCGAGATGCCCAGATCCTGCTGCAGCCCGGGCAGGGCCGGCAACAGCAGTCCCATGCCGGACTGGCCCACCGCTATCATCAGACAGGAGAAGATAACCGGGACCCAACTCACGGAGTGGGCACCTGTGCCGGGTGGGGTGGGAACGCCGACATTGTCACAGATCGCACTCTGGCTGCTCATGGTGTAAATGCTCTTGAATGGCCGCTAACATGGAGTAAATCACTGCTGTTGACCAGGAGACCGGTATTGCTGACCCATGGAGGCGTCCATCCTGATGCTTGAATCCATTATTCAAACAGGGTGGGGAGGGTGTCTAACGAGTATTTTGCATAGCCCGTGATAGAATTAATTGTTCACGGAATGGCTCGTAAAATGCATAGATCAGAATAACCACACGTCACCCTGACCCGCGCGGCCGTTGTCGCGGGTCACACCCGGAGTCGGTCATGAATGTGCGCTTTCTTGAGACCTTTCTGTGGGTCGCGAGATTGAAGAGTTTCCGTCTGACGGCAGAGAAGCTGTTTACCACCCAGGCCTCCATCTCCCACCGTATCGCCGTGCTGGAGGAGGAGCTGGGCGTGAGGTTGTTCGTGCGTGACAGCAAGGGGGTGGCACTGACGCCGGATGGCCAGCAGGTGCGCGCGTACGCCGAGCAGATCGTCAGTCAGACCCATGCCCTGCGACAATCGGTGGGGACGGCCCGCGGCGGCAAGGGCAAGGTGCGGATCGGTGCCATCGACTCGGTGATCTACACCTGGCTCATCGAGCTCATCTCCCGTGCCTCCGAGCAGTTTCCCGAGCTGGAAATAGAGCTGACGGCCGACAGTGCGCGCAATCTGGCTCATCAGCTGCAGAAGGGCTATCTGGATATCGCCTTTCAGAGTGAGCCCATCCGGCTGGAATCGGTCAGCAACCTGGAGCTGGCCCGCTACCCCATGCACTGGATAGTGGCCAGCGACTCCCCCCTCAATCGCCGTTTCGTCTCCCTGGAGGAGCTGGCCCATGAGCGGCTCATCACCTTCGTGGCTCACTCGCGCCCGCATCAGGACATCGTCAGCCTGCTCAATCTGCACGGCATCCAGGCGCCGCGCATCAACTGCGTCAACTCCTTTGCCGCCATGACCCGGCTCATCGAACAGGGGTTCGGCATCGGCGCCATCCCGCCGGCCCTGGTGCGCGAGCAACTGGAGGCGGGAAAGTTGACCATGATAGAGGTGGCCGGCATGGCGCCGGACACCCTCTCCATGCTCTCCCAGGTGGTCTCCTGGCGCACCGGGCCGGGCCTGGAGTTCTGCGAGGCGATTGTGCAGCAGGCCCGCCAGCTGGTGCAGGAGTTCTGCGAGCGTGCGGGGCCCGACTACGCACGGCCGGCGCGGGCCTGACGGCATACCGGTCGGCGTCCAAACAGGGTAGGATGGAAAGCCAATTCGCCCAGATCAGGGAGCCCAATCCGACATGGAATTCTTTCGCCGCCTGAGCGGCATTCGCGCCATCAGCTTCGATCTGGACGATACCCTGTATGACAACCGGCCGGTGATCGAGCATGCCGAGCGGTGGATGGTGGCGCACATGCGCGACGCCTATCTGGAAACGGCCATGTACGATCGGGCCTGGTGGCATGAGCTCAAGCTGCAGATCCAGCACGAGGAACCGGCGCTCAGGCACGATGTGACCCTCTGTCGCCTGCGCCTGCTGGAGCGGGGCCTGTTGGAAGGCGGCATGCCGGCGGCCCGCGCTGCCGTCGAGGCCGAGGGGGTGTTCCGGCAGTTTCTGGAGGTGCGCTCCCAGGTGGCGGTACCTGCCATCACCTGCCGGGTGCTGTCGGCACTGGCCGAGAAGTACCCGCTGGTGGTGATCACCAACGGCAACGTACTGGTGGAGCGACTGGGGCTGGATGGCCATTTCCAGCACATCCTCAAGGCCGGTGGCGGCTTTCGCATGAAGCCGGAGCCGGATCTGTTCGTCAGCATGGCGGAACGGCTCAGGCTTGCGCCCCGGCAGATCCTGCATGTGGGGGATCATGTGACCACCGATGTGGCCGGAGCCATCCACAACGGCTATCGCAGCGCCTGGCTCAACGACGTGGGCCAGGACTGGCGCACCCTCAGCATACTGCCTGACGTGATGCTCACCCGGCTGGAGCAGCTTTTGACCCTGCTTTGAAAAAAATGCACCGGCGTCTGCAAGGGCTCAAGAGAAGCCATTAAGGGCCGAAAATGGACAGCGTGGCCGGGGCGTATGAATAATAGGGTCATATCATCCTCACATTGATCCCCCGGGCCGGCCGGGAAGGAGGCCGGATGCCGAAGGCAACCCTGCAGCAACGCGATGAGATCCCGGATATCCGTATCTACCCCCTTGGCGAAGGAGCGCTCACCCTGGCGGCCCTGGCGCCGGTGTCGTTGGCGATCCAGCAGCGCATCTGGGCGCTGGCCGAGCAGTTTCGCGGCCAGGCGGGGATCCGGGAGCTGGTGCCGGGCATGAACAACCTGACCTTGCAGTTCGATCCCCTGCAGTGCCGTGCCGCGACGCTGACGG
>JBFHKO010000117.1:0-7971 GCA_041595355.1 Aeromonadaceae bacterium | reverse complement strand
GGCGATGGCGTACTGGCCGCCCTGGCTCAGCAGCGCTCGCAGACGTGGCCTGAGCCCCGCCAGACGCGACCGCCGCGCATGAGGCACCAGCAACGCCGGCTCCTGCTCCACGGCCTCGGCGACGCGCGCGGCCAAGTCGAGATGCAACCGGGGTGGCAAGTCGTCACGCAACGCCTCGCCGATGAGGTGATAACGCGCCCAGGTGGCTGAACATTCAGCCTGCTGGGCCACATCGCGCATGACGAGGTCATCCTGCAGCTCGCCATCCATTAGCGCGGAAATCCGTTCGCTCTTCGCCATAGTGATCTGCATGCTCCCTAGCGTTGCAACAAGGGTTGGATCCGCTTGTCGATGGCCTCACGGGCCCGGAAGATACGGGAACGGACGGTTCCCACCGGGCACTCCATGATCTCGGCAATATCATCGTAGCTCAGCCCCTCGATCTCCCGCAGGGTCAGCGCCGTACGCAGATCCTCGGGCAAGGCCTCGAGGCCGGCCAGCACCGCCTCTCGCATCTGCTCGGACATCATCAGGTTTTCCGGGGTGGCCTGCTCGCGCAAGGCATCGGCCCCGTCATAATATTCGGCATCGCTGGCCTCCACATCCATATCGGGAGGCCGCCGCCCCTGAGCCACGATGTAATTCTTCGCCGTGTTCACGGCGATGCGGTACAACCAGGTATAAAAGGCACTTTCCCCCCGGAAGGTGGGCAGCGAGCGGTACGCCTTGATGAAGGTCTCCTGCGCCACATCCGCCACATCCCCCGGATTTTTCACATAACGGGCAACCAGATTGACCACCTTGTGCTGGTATTTCACCACCAGCAGGTTGAAGGCATTCTTGTCACCACACTGAACTCGCTCGACCAGCTGCTGGTCTACATTCAGGTCGCTCATCGGAGACGGAAACCTCCAGCCACACTGCGTCTGTCATCGTCGTTCCGGAATAAGCGCACCTTTTCAGACACCTCACCTGGGTAAAAGTTCTCGGCCGAGTAAAAAAGCGTGATCCAGGCTGCACCTGGCTCTGACTTGGGCTAACATAGGGCCTTCCAACCCATGCCAATGATACTTTATGAAACATAACGTTGAACACAGTTGTGACGTTCTGATCATTGGCAGTGGTGCCGCCGGCCTCACCTTGGCGCTGCATCTGGCCGACCACGCCAAGGTCATGGTATTGAGCAAGGGCCCCTTGAGCGAGGGCGCCACCTACTACGCTCAAGGCGGCATCGCTGCCGTATGCGATGAAACCGACAGCATCGAATCGCATGTCAACGACACCCTGAATGCGGGGGCCGGCCTCTGTGATCGCCACATTGTCGAATTCACCGCCCGCAATGCCAAACCCTGCATCGACTGGCTGATAGCCCAGGGCGTGCCCTTCGATCAGGAGGAGCCCAACGCCCGGGATGGCAGCCCCAGCTATCACCTCACCCGCGAGGGCGGCCACAGCCACAGACGCATCTTCCACGCCGCCGATGCCACCGGCAAGTCGGTGGAGCTGACCCTGGTCGGACGGGTGCGCCAACATGCCAACATCCAGCTGATGGAGCGCTACAACGCCATCGATCTGATCGACAGCCACAAGCTGGGGCGGGAAGAGAAGCGCATCCTCGGCGCCCATATCTGGAACCGCAACGCCGAACAGGTGGAAACCGTGCGCGCCCGCTTCGTGGCCCTGGCCACCGGCGGCGCCTCCAAAGTCTATCAGTATACCTCCAACCCGGATGTCAGCTCCGGTGACGGCATCGCCATGGCCTGGCGCGCCGGCTGCCGGGTGGCGAACATGGAGTTCAACCAGTTCCACCCCACCACCCTGTTCCATCCGGATGATCGCAGCTTCCTGCTCACCGAGGCGCTGCGCGGTGAAGGCGCCTACCTGCGCCGACCGGATGGTTCTCGCTTCATGGCGGAGTTCGATCCCCGCGCCGAACTGGCCCCCCGGGACATCGTCGCCCGCGCCATCGACTACGAGATGAAGCGCCTGGGTGCCAACTGCATGTACCTGGACATCACCCACAAGCCGGCCGACTTCATTCGCAAGCACTTCCCCACCATCCACGAGCGCTGCCTGAAACTGGGGCTCGACATCACCCAAAAGCCGATCCCGGTGGTGCCCGCGGCCCACTATACCTGCGGCGGCGTGATCACCGATGAACACGGGCGCACCGATATTCCCGGCCTGTATGCCATCGGCGAGGTCTCCTACACCGGGCTGCACGGCGCCAACCGCATGGCCTCCAACTCCCTGCTGGAGTGCGTGGTATTCGCCCATGCGGCGGCACTGGATATCGAAGCCCAGCTGCCAGGCAGCCCGGAGCCGGTGGCGGTACCGGCCTGGGATGAGAGCAAGGTCATCGACTCGGATGAAGAAGTAGTGATCCAGCACAACTGGCACGAACTACGGCTGTTCATGTGGGACTATGTGGGCATAGTGCGGACCAACAAACGGCTGGAGCGCGCCAAGCGGCGCATCGAACTGCTGAAGCAGGAAGTGCAGGACTACTACTCCCACTTCCGGGTCTCCAACAACCTGCTGGAGCTGCGCAACCTGCTGCAGGTGGCCGAGCTCATCGTCGACTCGGCCATGCTGCGCAAGGAGTCCCGCGGCCTGCATTACAATCTGGACTATCCCGAGCAGCTGCCCGACCCGAGCCCCACCATACTCACCCCCGAGCCGCACTGAGCTCCCAAGCGGAGCCCAGCTTTGGCAGTCAATACTGCAGATGGATCTGCCTGGCCAGGCGCCGATAGTCGGCCTCGGTCAGGCTGTCGGCGAACAGCCAGAGCCTGACCGGGCGTTCGCCCTGCAGCGCCAGCCACAGAAAACCGTGCCCCACCCGCGAGCCCGCCCCCAGGACGTAGCTGCGCCCCTGCCACAGGATCTCGCCGCCACGCAGCACCAGTGCACCGCGCCTGTGATGCGCCTGATACAGCGACCAGCCCAGACTCAGCCCCCAGGCCAGCAGAAACAGACTCCAATAGTGGCCATGCAACCATTGCCAGGCCAGCCAGCCCAGCAGCAGGTGTCCGGCCACCAGTATCTGTTGATGGTGAGCCGAGGGCTCAAACCGCATGACGTGCTTCATGGCGCTCAAGGATCACTCCGATGATCTGTTGCAGGGCCGGCGCGGCCGGTTGTTCACGTCGCAGCAGCCAGCGAAACAACTCCAGGTCCGAGTGCTGCAACAACTGCTGGAATGCCTGCTGCTGGGCTGGCGCCAGCCCCGGGTAATCCTGCTCGGCGAAGGGAGCCAACAGCACATCCAGCTCCAGCATGCCGCGACGGCAGGCCCAGCGCAGGCGTGATAATGCATGGCAATCGGACACGATGAACTCCTGGGGCAAAAGAACCGGCCCTGATGGTAACAAGCTTGTTTTCCGGCTGACAAATGACGTGGCCCTATTTACCATGAATATCACACTCCATTAACCAGGAAGTCCAACGTGACAGCACCCGTACTCAAGATGCCCGCCCAGCCGAGCCGCTATGCGCTGACGCAACTGGCGGTCCTTCGCCTGCAAGGCCCTGATCGGGTCAAGTACCTGCACAGCCAGGTAACCTGCGATGTAGAAGCCCTGGCCCCCGGCCAACAGAGCCTGGGCGCCCACTGCGACGCCAAGGGCAAGATGTGGGCCGATTTTCGTCTGCTGGTACTCGAGGAGAGCCTGCTGCTGCTCACCAAACACAGCCTGCTGGCCCGCCAGTTGCCGGAGCTGAAGAAATACGCCGTTTTCTCCAAGCTGGAGCTGGATGACGCCAGCAGCGCCCTGCCGGTGGTGGGGCTGGCCGGTCAGGGCACCGATGCACTGATGCAGCAGCATCTGGGACTGGCCGGTGACGGCGGCCTGATCCCCGGTGGCCTGGCCTGCCGTATCGAGCCCGATCGCTGGCTGCTGGTCGCGCCCAGCCTGGCGCCCGCGCTGGCGGCTCTGCCGGCGCAGCCGGAGGCCGACTGGTGGGGGCTGGAGATCCTGGCCGGTCTGCCACACCTGGCCGATGTGCACCAGGGGGAATGGATACCCCAGATGCTCAACCTGCAGGCCCTGGGCGGCATCAGCTTCACCAAGGGCTGCTACCTGGGCCAGGAAACCGTGGCGCGCGCCAAGTACCGCGGCGCCAACAACCGTGCCCTGTTCATCCTCGAGGGGCATGCCAGCCAGGCGGTAGCGCCCGGTGCCGTGCTGGAAGTGCAGCTCGGCGAGCAGTGGCGGCGTGGCGGCGTGGTCGTGGATGTGTGGCAGCGTGATGGCCAGCTGCTGCTCAGCGCCGTGCTGCCGCTGGATACCGAGACCAATGCCCGGTTTCGCCTCAAGGAGGAGCCGTTGGCCAGGCTGCAGCTGCGTCCCCTGCCCTACTCACTGGCGGAGTGACACATCACCAGCATGTCGCCGCCGCCCTGACGCAAAATGGCATGCACATGGGAGCCGAGCAGGCGCCGTTCCCCCTTGCGGTGGCGCCCCAGTATCACCAGGGCGACCCGGGGATCGGCGGCTTCGGCGGCGACAAGGCGGGAGACCGACCCCATCAGCACCCGGACCGATGCCAGTGGCTGAGGCAGCCCGGCGGCCCAGCGGGCCAGCTGTTGCTCGGCCAGCTGCTGGTGGTCCACCAGCCAGCCGGTGGGATCGTATTCCAGCTCCAGGCCGGAGTGGGCCACCGCCACCGGCTCCACCACATGCAGCAGATGCAGCTGGGCCCCCAGGGCCTGGCTGAGCTGGCTGGCGCGCAATAGCAACGGCTCGCCCTCGTCTGCCAGCCCCACGCAGACCACCAGCCGCAGCGGCGGACGCCAGAAACTGCCGGACTCATCCAGGATCAGCAGATCGTAGCGCCCCTCTCCCAGCAGCCGCTCGGCGGTCTGGTCGCGCAAACGCGCCAGCAGACTGCGACTCTGCCGATGGCCGGCAATCACCAAGTCCGCATTGAGCTGCCGGCTGGCCAGTTCTATCTCGCGGATGGGGTCGCCGCACACCACCTCGCAGACCCCCAGCCGGCAGGGCAACTCCACCGACAGGCTGCGCAGATAGTCAAAACTCTCGGATTTGAGGCGGGCAAGGCGTGCCTCGAGCGGCGCATCAGCCAGCCGCTCCTCCGCCGGCACCACGCTGATGAGGTGCAGCCGGGCATCGCAGCGCTGGGCAAACTTGCCGGCGCGCTGCAGCAGGTAGACCGGATCCACGGCCAGATTGACGGCCAGCAGTATGTTGCGATAGCCCATGGCAGGTAGCCCCAGCAAGAGTAAGGGAGAGCGGTGCAGCGGGATACCATGAGGCTAGAGCACCGATCCGACGAATTCAATGCATTGAACGGGATCGGTGCTCCGGGGTGTTGCGGTACAGGCTAGGGGGTCAGCGCGGCCGGAACCGGCAAGGCGGTGTCAACCTTGGACAGGCTGTTGCCCACGGCGGTCGCCGCCGATTGGCCCGCCTGCTGGGCGAGGGCGTCGGGAGTGAGCAGCCCCTGCATGGCCGTCGGCCAGGCCGATGCGGTCACGCCTGCCGCCCCGGCCACGGACTCGGCAAACAGCTGCTGCTTGCCCTGCGCCTGCAACAGCACCGCCATCTGGTTGGTCTCTGAGTTCCACACAAAACCGGCCTGATCCGCCATGGCCTGGGTCGCCGGGGTCTTGGAGAGGGCATAGAACAACGGACCTTCCTGCTGTATCTGGTTGGCGGTCTTCAGCAGCGCGACTGTGGTGGCATAGTGCTCGCCCAGCAACGGCTGCATGCGGCTCTTGATCAGCGGCTGTTCGAAGAGATCCACTTCGTTGGGATCAAGGCCGACCAGCGGCTTGAGCAGGGCCCACATCAGCTGGCTCTGGGGCCCGAGCAGCAGCGGGGCCATGCAGGCCGACAACGACAGACACAGAAAGGCCGCCATCAAGGCAGGGCGCAAGCGTACAGCGGATACGCGCATGAAAGACTCCGATAAATGGTTGAATGGGTAGGTGCCACGGGTCCCGGGGACCCGCAGCCGGCTGGCAAGTTAGCATGTTCCGGTGGAAAAGCGAGCTAAAGAGGAAAAATATCATCCCCCGACGGCCACCCCGCCCCGGCCCCGAGCGGGAGAGGCGATGCTACGAGGCGTCGCCGGCCAGCTCGAAATGACGATTGGGTTTGCGCAGCACCACATTTTCCTCCAGCAGGCGGTGGAAGATGGCATCTATCTCATCGGCGGCCAGGGCCAGTTGCCGGGCCACCGCCGTCTTGGAGCAGGCCACCTCGCCCTGTTTCAACGCCTGCAGCACCTGCTGATAGGCCGAGGGCGGCGTCGGCTGGCCGTCGAGCGCCTCGCTCGGCAGCGCCTGGGGAGCCGGGATGGGCGGCACGGCCAACGCCACCGGCGTCACGGCCGCCGCCTCGTGTCGTCGCCGTTCATGGCGTCGAAAGCGCATTTCATCACCGATGACACCGATGAAGAAGGCCGTGAAGAAATCCAGCAGTATGGACAGCGCCACGATCAGCCAGAACTGCACCTGTCCTTCGTTCAGCTGCATGCCGCCGGCCAGGCCGGCAATCAGGCTCAGCATCGAGGCCTGGTGCTCGACGGGCAGGCGGGCGCGCTCTTCGCGCAACACCTGCTGCTGTTCCCGCAGCACCTGATTGCGTTTGGTCATCTGGCTCAGGCCGGTGGAAATACGGTTGAGCTCGATGTAACGCCGGGCCGCCTCTTCGTTGAGGGTGATCTCCTGCTCTATGGCCGCGATGCGCAGATCGTAACTGGCCTCCTGCCGCTGACGGGCCTCTTCCTGGCGATAGGCGCTGTCGGTGGCGCTGCTGATGCCGCCGATGCTGCCGCCAATGGAGATAATCGCCAGCACGGCATAGAACAGGAAGGCATAGCAGGTTCCCCAGCCATCCCTGCGCGCCCGGCGCTCGCCAAGCTCATACCAGACATAAAACTTGCCCAGCTCGAAGATCACGGCCAGGGCACCGAACAGCCCCATCATCAGGGGATCCTTGTCGATGGAAAGAAACAGCAACAGGGAAAAGACGATGGAGGTGAGGATGGCGCCGCCAGTGAAGCCATAGACGACCGTCATGGCAAGCGGTCCCTTGGGGTAACGCACGGGCGGATGGAGCAGAGTTGAGGACATGAGGCGGATTCGGCTTGCAAACGATAGGGGGCGAGCATTATAGGCGCTTTGCCCGCGGATGACAGCCGCCAGCGCCCGAAAAGGCCTCCATCGGCACTCGCCTGTTGTGCACCTGTCGCCCGCCCCTTTAGCTGCATCACATCACTGCCGCCGCTTAGCGACAATAATAGACAAGGTTCCAGAGGCCCCTTCAGGCTGCGCTTGCCGGCCGCGGGCCCCATGCCACAACAAGGAGAGAGAGCATGCTCCACTTCTCGCGCTGGATGGCGCTGCCCCTGGCCCTGGTGGCCGCCCCCGGCTGGGCCGCCAGTGGCCCGGATATGACCCAAAGCATGGTAGGTTATGCCTGCCTGGCCCTGTTTGTGCTGGCCTACCTGATGGTGATGGGCGAAGAGTTTCTGGGGCTGCGCAAGTCCAAACCCGTGTTGCTGGCGGCGGGGCTGATCTGGCTGCTGCTGGGCCTGACCTATCAACGCCTGGGCGAGTCCGAGCTGGCGCGGCAGGCACTGGAGCACAACCTGCTGGAGTACACCCAGCTGCTGCTGTTCCTGCTGGTGGCGATGACCTACATCAATGCCCTGGAGGAGCGGCGACTGTTCGACGCCCTGCAGGCCTGGATGCTGAATCGCGGCTTCGACTATCGCATCCTGTTTTGGCTCACCGGCGGCCTGGCATTCATCATTTCACCGGTGGCGGACAACTTGACCACGGCCTTGCTCATGTGCAGCGTGGTCCTGAAGCTGGGCAGCGATAACCCGCGTTTCGTCAACCTGGCCTGCATCAACATAGTGGTGGCCGCCAATGCCGGCGGCGCCTTCAGCCCCTTTGGCGATATCACCACCCTGATGGTCTGGCAGGCCGGGCATGTG
>JBFHKO010000116.1:0-8032 GCA_041595355.1 Aeromonadaceae bacterium | reverse complement strand
CTGATGAAGGGGTTCATCGGGGCGGCCAATATCGATACCAACTCCCGGCTGTGCATGTCCTCGGCGGTGATGGCCCAGCTGCGGGCCTTTGGCGAGGATGCGGTGCCGGCCTGTTACGAGGATCTGGAGTTGGCAGATCTGCTGGTGATTGTCGGTGCCAACACCGCCTGGACCCACCCGGTGATCTTTCGTCGCATCCAGCAGGCGCGCAGCCGCCGTCCCGACATGAAGGTGGTGGTGATCGATCCCCGGCGCACCATGACGGCCGAACAGGGGGATCTGCATCTGGGGATCAAGCCCGGCAGCGACGCCTGGCTGTTCAACGGTCTCTGCCGTTATCTGCTGGAGAGCGGCGCCGTGGACAGCGCCTTTGTAGCGGCCCATGTCGAAGGGTTGGGCGAGTTGAGTGCCCTGCTGGACGATCCTGCCTACCGGCTGGAGGCGGTGGCCGAAAGCTGCGGCCTTAATCTGACCGAGCTGCAGACCTTCTATCGCTGGTTCGCCGCCAACCCGCGGACCGTGACCCTGTTTTGCCAGGGCATCAATCAGTCCAATCGCGGCACCGACAAGGGCAATGCCATCATCAATTGCCACCTGCTGACCGGTCGCATCGGCAAGCCGGGGGCGGCCCCCTTTTCCATGACCGGGCAGCCCAATGCCATGGGGGGGCGCGAGGTGGGCGGTCTGGCCACCCAGTTGGCCGCCCACATGGGCTTCAACGAGGTTGACTGCGACCGAGTGCAGCGCTTCTGGCAGTCGCCCCGCATCGCCCGCAAGCCGGGTTACAAGGCGGTGGATCTCTTCGAAGCGGTACGCAGCGGCAAGGTGCGTGCTCTTTGGGTCATAGGGACCAACCCGGCCATCTCGCTGCCCGACTCCCTGCGTGTGCGCGAGGCGCTGGCCCACTGTGAATTCCTGGTGGTCTCCGAGATGACCCCCAACACCGATACTGCCCAGTATGCGCATCTGCTGCTGCCGGCGGCCGGCTGGGGCGAGCGCAGCGGCACCGTCACCAATTCCGAGCGCTGCATTACCCGCCAGCGGGCATTTTGCGCCGCGCCCGGCGAGGCGATGCCCGACTGGTGGGCACTGGCTGAATTGGGCAAACGCCTGGGGCATGTCGACGCCTTCGATTATGCCGGCCCGGCGGACGTGTTCCGCGAACATGCGGCGCTCTCCGCCTTTGAAAACTCGGGGCGCGCCTTCAATCTGGGTGGCCTGGCCGAGTTGAGTGATGCCGAGTTCGAAGCCCTGACCCCGACCCGCTGGCCGATCCCGACCAAGGGCGCGACGGGGACCGATCGCCTGTTCACCGATGGCCGTTTCTCCACGCCCAACGGCCGCGCCCGGCTGCAGGCGGTCACGCCCGCAGCGCCGGAGCTGCAGGCGGAGGGCTGGTTGCTGAATAGCGGGCGTTTGCGCGATCAGTGGCACACCATGACCCGTACCGGTCATCTGCCCCGTTTGATGGAGGCCGAGCCAGTGCCGCAGGTGACGGTCAATCAGCACACCCTGTTGCAAAGCGGCCTGCAGGAGGGCAGTCTGGTGCGCCTGCGCTCGCCCCAGGGCGAGGTGCTGGCCTTGCTGGCCCGGGACGATGGTCTGGCGGATAACGAGGCCTTCATGCCGATGCACTGGACCGATGGTTTTGCCGCCAGCGCCGGCGTCAACCGCCTGGTGGCAGCGGTGGTGGATCCGGTGTCCGGTCAGCCCCAGTTCAAGCAGACCCGAGTCCGGGCCAGCGCCGTCCAGAGTGCCTGGCATGGCCTCTGGGTCGGGCAGCAGGCGCCGGATATCGGTGTCAGCTGGTGGGCGCGGCGGCCGCTGGATACCGGGGAGTGTCGCCGGCTGGCCGATGAACAGCAGAGCATGCAACAGGTGTGGCAGAAACTCTCCGACAGCGGCCAGTGGCTGCGCTTGCCCCTCAAGGGCGGCTGGCTGGCCGTGAGCCTGAATCAGGGGCGCATCTCGGGGCTGATGCTGCTCGGCGATGCCCCCTGGAAAGTCAATGTCGGCCTGCTGGCCGGCCTGCTGGGACTTCCGCTCAGCAGCCTTTCTCTCTCCACCACGGTCGAGCAGGCGCTGGCCGGCGACAGCCGCATGGTCTGCTCCTGTTTCCGGGTCAGCGAGAAGCAGATAGTCGATGCCATCAAGCAGCAGGGCATCACCGAGCTGGGAGGACTGCAGGCCCTGCTCAAGTGCGGTACCAACTGCGGTACCTGCGTGGTGGAGCTCGATAAACTGCTGCTGCAGCAGCGCATACCGGTCATGGTGTAAGGGGAGTTGCGGATGAAGGGGTTTGTTAGCCTGGTGGGTGCCGGTCCCGGCGATGCCGAATTATTGACCGTCAAGGCGTTGCGGCGTATCCAGCAGGCCGAGGTGGTGGTCTATGATCGCCTGGTGGGTGAAGCGGTGCTGGCGCTCATCCCCGAGAATGCCGAGCGTTGGGATGTGGGCAAGCGCTGTGGCCAGCCGAGCCTGAGTCAGGAGGCCATCAATCAGCTGCTGCTCAGGCTGGCGCAAAGCGGCCGCCGGGTGGTGCGCCTCAAGGGGGGCGACCCTTACGTCTTCGGTCGTGGCGGCGAGGAGGCGCTGGAACTGGTCGCCGCCGGCATTCCTTTCGAGGTGGTGCCCGGCATCACCGCCGCCCTCGGCTGTGCCGCCGCCAGCGGTATTCCGTTGACCCACAGGGGCTTGTCCCGTTCGGTCACCCTGGTCACCGGCCACCTCAAGCCGGGCTGCGAGTACGACGGCTGGAGCGCCCTGGTGCGGGGTGGCAATACCCTGGTCTTCTACATGGGGCTGGAGCAGGCGGCGCGCATTCGTGCCGGCCTGCTGGCGGCCGGCGCCCCGGCGCAGCTGCCGGTTGCTCTGGTGGTGGCGGGCACCACGGCCCGTCAGCGCATCGAGGTCACCACTCTGGCGTGTCTGGAGCAGCAGGCTCTGGCGCTGCAGGGGCTCAGCCCGGTGCTGATGATATTCGGCGAGGTGGTGAGCCTGCGCGAAGCGCTGGGGCAGACCGTCGAGACGGCGTTGCTGTCGGTCGCCTGACGTTGTCGGCCTCAGTGGCCCGTATGCTGCACCCGGCCTGTGACCAGGGGAGTCATGGATGAGTTTTTCGAAGATATTGATCTACAGCGATGATGTGGCCCAGGCAAACCGCCTGGGCCTTTTGCTGAGCCGTTATGGCCATGAGCCGTTGCCGACCCGGCAGGCCGATCCCCTGCAGCTGCCCTCGGGCCTCAGTGGTGCCATGCTGGATTGCCGGCGGCTGGCGGCCGAATGGCGGTTGCTGGCCTGCGGACTGGCGGAGCAGGGGGTGCCGGTGGTGCTGTTTGCCGAGGGACTGCCCGAAAGCCAGCAGCACAGCCTGCTGGAGGCGGGCGTCACCCTGGTGCCCCACAAGGTGGGGGATAAAGAACCGGTAGAGTCCTGGTTGCGCCAGGCCCGGGCCCAGCAGGAGGTAATGCGCCGCCAGAAGGCGGCGGTGGAGGCGCTGGCCACCAAGCTGGAGGAGCGGCGGTTGGTGGATCAGGCCAAGGGCCGCCTGATGAAGGTGCAGGGACTGGACGAAGAGACCGCCTACAAGGCCATGCGTACCCTGGCCATGCGCAACAGCCAGAGTCTGGCCGATGTGGCGCGGCGTATCCTCATCACCCTCGGTGAATGACCGCGCGGGTTGACTGATGTAGTGCGCTTGCACTGTTTAGGCGCATTGCGGCGGCAAAAGATGCCCGCAGAAGCCATGTTAATCGCCTGTTTCAATTGTTTTGCTGCCTGGCACGAATTGTGAATAAGTCATAAGTGTATGACGGGATGAGCCAATGGCGGTTTACCCGCACCAAGGTAGCAACGGGCACAGACGCCCTGCTGGTCAGCGATGAACCAGCAGGGCGTTTTTTTTTGATATCGGGGAGACAAGGCAAATGAAGAGCAAACGTACCATGACGGCCCTGCTGGTCGGGGCATTGCTGGCCAGCGCGGCCGCCGAGGCCAAGGTGGGCAAGCCGGAGAAGGAAGAACTCAAATTCGGCTTTATCAAGCTGACCGATATGGCTCCCCTGGCCGTGGCGTATGAGCGCGGCTTCTTCGAGGATGAGGGGCTCTATGTGACCCTCGAGGCGCAGGCCAACTGGAAGGTGCTGCTGGACAGGGTCATTGATGGCGAGCTCGATGGTGCTCACATGCTGGCCGGTCAGCCCATTGGTGCCACCGTCGGTATCGGCACCAAGGCCGAGGTGGTGACGGCCTTCAGCATGGATCTGAACGGCAACGCCATCACCGTCTCCAATGCCGTCTGGGACGCCATGAAAGTCAATGTGCCCAAGGGGGCCGATGGCAAGCCCCAGCATCCCATCAAGGCAGACGCCCTGGCACCGGTGGTCAAGTCCTACAAGGATCAGGGCAAGCCCTTCAATATGGGCATGGTCTTCCCGGTCTCCACCCACAACTACGAGTTGCGCTACTGGCTGGCCGCCGGCGGCCTGAACCCGGGCTACTACGCTCCCCACAAGGGTGACAATGCCGGCCAGCTGCAGGCCGATGTGCTGCTGTCGGTGACGCCGCCGCCGCAGATGCCGGCCACCATGGAGTCGGGCACCATCTTCGGTTACTGCGTGGGTGAGCCCTGGAACCAGGCCGCGGTGTTCAAGGGCATCGGTGTCCCGGTGATCACCGATTACGAGATCTGGAAGAACAATCCGGAGAAGGTGTTCGGGGTCGCCAAGAGCTGGGCCGACAAGCATCCCAACACCCATGTGCATGTGATCAAGGCGCTCATTCGTGCCGCCGAGTGGTTGGATGCCAACAACAACGCCAACCGGCCGGAAGCCGTCGCCTTGCTGGCGCGCCCTGACTATGTGGGCGCCGATGCCAAGGTTATCGCCAACAGCATGACCGGCACCTTCGAGTACGAAAAGGGGGACAAGCGCGCGGTACCGGACTTCAACGTCTTCTTCCGTTACAACGCCACCTATCCCTATTACTCGGATGCCATCTGGTATCTGACCCAGATGCGCCGTTGGGGCCAGATCGCCGAGCCCAAGTCGGACAGCTGGTACATGGACATTGCCAAGCAGGTCTATCGTCCGGACATCTATCGTCAGGCGGCCGAGGAGCTGATCGCCGAAGGCAAGCTGAAGGCCAGCGATTTCCCCGAGTTCGACAAGGAGGATGGGTTCCGTCCGCCGGAAAAGAACTTCATCGATGGCATCACCTATGACGGTCACAAACCCAACGAGTACCTGAACAAGTTCAGCATCGGTCTCAAGGCCGATCAGGTACTGTAAGGAGGAATCATGAGCGCACTACTGACTAAACTGCCGCGGTTTTCCTGGCCGCAATTGACCTGGCGTAACAGCCTTCTGCCGCTGATGGGCCTGCTCTGTTTCCTGGCGATCTGGCATGCCGGAGCCAGTCAGGTCAACACCTCCCTCGGCAGCCTGCCGGGGCCGGTGGCCACCGCCCAGCAGTTCGGCAACCTGCTGGATGAACACCAGCGGGAGCGGGCCAAGGAGCAGGCTTTTTATGAACGCCAGGCACAACGCAATGCCGAGAAGCTGCAGCGGGATCCCGCGGCCGAGGTGAGAGTGCGCGACTACACCGGACGACCCACCTTCCTGGATCAGGTGGTGACCAGCCTGGTCACGGTGGCCACCGGCTTTGGTGTGGCGGTGCTGATCGCCATTCCGCTTGGCATCGTGATGGGGCTGAACCAGGGGCTCTATCAGGCCATCAATCCGGTGATCCAGATCCTGAAGCCGGTATCGCCCCTGGCCTGGCTACCGCTGGTGACCATGGTGGTGAGCGCCGTCTATGTGAGCCCGGATCCGCTGGTGGCCAAGTCGTTCATCACCTCGGCCTTCACCGTCACCCTGTGCAGCCTGTGGCCGACCCTGATCAACACTACGGTGGGGGTGGCCAACCTGGATCCGGATCTGCAGAATGTCAGCCGGGTCCTGAAACTGAGTCCGCTGACCCATGTGCGCAAGATAGTGTTGCCGTCGGCGGTCCCCATGATCTTCACCGGCCTGCGCCTCTCCCTGGGGGTGGCCTGGATGGTGCTGATCGCCGCCGAGATGCTGGCCCAGAATCCGGGCCTCGGCAAGTTCGTCTGGGATGAGTTCCAAAATGGCAGCTCCCAGTCCCTGGCGCGTATCATGGTGGCGGTGGTGACCATCGGTCTCATCGGTTTCCTGCTGGACCGCGGCATGCTGCTGCTGCAGAAGTACCTCTCCTGGGATAAACGCAGCGATCTGCGTTGAGGCGTCAGGCGAGCAACGGAGGCCCGGGCCATTGCCCGGGTCTTTTTTGTTGTGCAACGGCGTGGCGGGGCCGCTTGGCTGGGGTCGCAGGCCGGCCTGGTTGACTGAAGTGGTGCGCCTGCACCGTTTTGGCTCGCCCGGTGGGGGAAAGATGCCCCGCAATGCCATGTTAATGGCTTGTTTCACTGGTTTTACAAGTTGGCATAAAACCTGAATAACTCAGTGAGTGCGACGGGAATGGCCAACGGCCACCCCAGACAATCCGGAAACAGGCAACGACGCCTTGCTGGTCAGCGATGATCCAGCAAGGCGTTTTTTTTTGAGTTTCGGGCAAAGACAACGCAGACGATGCGCAAAGTACGAGGACAAGACCATGAGCAAACCCTATCTGGATCTGAGCGCGGTAGGCATGCGATTCCCGACCGGGCAAGGCTGGTTCGAGGCGCTGGTGGATGTGAATCTCAAGATTGCCAAGGGCGAGTTCATCTCCCTGATTGGCCACTCCGGCTGCGGCAAGAGCACGGTGCTGAATCTGGTGGCGGGGCTGAACGATCCGACCAGCGGCGGCATCATCCTGGATGGCCGTGAGGTCAGCGGTCCCGGGCCGGAGCGGGCGGTGGTGTTTCAGAACCACGCCCTGCTGCCCTGGCTGACCGTCTACCAGAACGTGGAGCTGGCGGTGCGTCAGGTGATGAAAGGTGCGCCCAAGGCGCAGATCGCCGAGCAGGTACGCTACTTTCTGGCTCTGGTACACATGGATCATGCCCTGGACAAGATGCCCCACGAGATCTCGGGCGGCATGAAGCAGCGGGTGGGCATTGCCCGCGCGCTCTCCATGTCACCCAAGGTGCTGCTGATGGATGAGCCCTTCGGCGCCCTGGATGCGCTGACCCGCGCCCACCTGCAGGATGCGCTGATGGAGATCCAGGCCGAATTGAACAACACCGTCATCATGATCACCCACGACGTGGACGAGGCGGTGCTGCTCTCCGATCGCATCGTCATGATGACCAATGGTCCCTCCGCCACCATCGGCGAGATCCTTGATATCACGCTGCCGCGGCCCCGGGATCGGGTTGCCCTGGCAGAGAATGCGGAATATCACCGCCTGCGTCAGCGGGTGCTGAGTTTCCTGTACGAAAAGCACAGCAAGAAGGTCACCCGGCTCAACACCGCCAAGGGTAGCCAGTCGGTCGCGGTCGCCTAAGGAGCAAGCAAAGATGCAAAAGCAACGTCTGTTGGTAGTGGGTAACGGCATGGTCGGTCACCACTTCGTCGAGCAATTGGTGAATGCCGGTGGCCTGGCGCAATTCGATGTCACCGTGCTGGGGGCCGAGCCCGACAGTGCCTATGACCGGGTGCACCTGTCCGAGGTGTTCGGTGGCCGCGCGCCCAAGGAGCTGCAGCTGGCGGATCCCGACTGGTATCAGGCCCAGGGCGTCGAGCTGCGCCTGAGCTGTGCCGCCCACTACCTGGATCCCCAGACCAAGGTGCTGACCACCGAGCAGGGCGAGCGCCTCGCCTATGACAAGCTGGTGCTGGCGACCGGCTCCTACCCCTTCGTGCCGCCGATTCCCGGACACGACCGCCGCGGCTGCTATGTCTACCGCTCGATCGAAGACCTCGAAATCATCCGCGCCGCCGCAAAAAAATCACGCATCGGCACCGTGGTCGGCGGCGGGCTGCTGGGCCTCGAAGCCGCCAAGGCGCTGAAAGACCTCGGCCTCGAAACGCATGTCGTCGAATTCGCGCCGCGGCTGATGGCGGTG
>JBFHKO010000115.1:0-8150 GCA_041595355.1 Aeromonadaceae bacterium | reverse complement strand
TGCAGCCGCGCCACATCAAAATGCTGATACTGGGGATAATCGTTCAGGTAGTCGCGCAGCACCTCGGCCAGATCCAGCGGCCGCCCCTGCTCGCGAAACGCCTGCAGATGCCGTTGTACCCCCTCGGCCAGTGCCTGGCTGGCCAGGGGCAGCGCCTGATATTCCAGCGCCTGGGGCAACTCGCCGGTCACCGCTTCGCCGTGCAGGGCCAGGGACTCGTCGCGCAGCTCCAGCAGGCGGTGGGTCTGGGCTACCCGCAGCTGCCAAGGGTGGTGGTCGACATCGCGGATGGCCTCCCGCAGCCGCTGGCTGAAGGCGCGGTGTTTATCCATGTCGATGGCGGTGCGGATGAATTTGTGCACGTGGCGATCGTAGCGGGCCCACAGCTCGATACACTGCTGGCCCCAGCCGATGATGGCATCCAGGCGCAGCTGCAGGCTGTGGGTCAGCCCCTGCACATGCGCAAGCGACGGCTCGCTGCGGCAGGCCTCCTGAATGTTGAGCAGCCCGGCCTGCAGCTTGTGCCCGGCGGCGTCCAGGGTGTCCTGCAGCTCACGCAGGGTCTGGCCGGTCTCGTGCAGCAATTTTTCGCAATTATGGATGGCCTGGGTCCACTCCTGATTCAGCAGATCGGCTATTTCCGCCTTGACCTGGCTCTGGTGCTCGTCCATGGCCCGCTGGGTGAGGTCGATGCGCGCCAGTATCTCCTCCACCGAATATTTGAGCCGCGGATAGACCTGCTCGTGCCAGTGGCTGAGCGCAGGATCCGCGTCCGCCGGGGCCTGGATGACCTGGTACGCCTTGTCCAGCTCATCGGCCACCTGCTCCAGCAGCAGCGACAGACGGACCTGGCTCACCTCGCGCTGCTCGACATAGAACTCCACCAGCGCGACGGCCAGCCGGCTCAGGCGGTAGAGGCTGTCGCCGGAAACGGGATCGCCCTGAAAGCGCGACAGCAGCCGCTGGCGCACGAAATCGTTGATGGCATTGTTGGCGCGCTGACTCTGGGTGTCATCCACCTGGTCATAGATGCGGCTGACATAGCCGAAGGCATCGTGCAGCGCGGCCTCGGTGAGCTCCTGGCTGTGATCGTCCCGAGCCAGAGTGGCGATGGCGATCAGAAACGCCAGCCGCTCGTTCCCGAGGGTCAGGGCCAGGCCTTCCTGGCGCACCCAGCCGATGAGCTCGGGCAGGCTGCGCTCGGACGAAGCCGGCTCCGGGGGGGGCGTACCTTGGTTCATGAATGCGGTTTCTCGCTTGCCGGGCCCAACGTCAGGGGACGCTGGGCCATCAAATGTATGTAGCGGCCTAGGGAACTGAAAGGCTCCTGCCGGCAGTAACGCTGCTCCATCTCCAGCAGATCCTCGAACTTGTCGCGCTGATCCTGCTTGTGGCGCATGTAATCGTGGATCACCCGTACGCCCGTCTTGCCAAGCAGGCGCAGACCGGCCTGCTCGAGCCAGGCGCACACCTCATCGGGTTGCTGGGGGTTGCCGGGGGTCAGCTTCTGCCGACGTTTGGCCACCAGCCCGGCGCGAATATAGTCGAAGTTGCCCACCACCAGACTCTGAAACAGCAGCGCCTGGCGGTTGTAGAACAGCAGCGACAGCATGCCGCCGGGGGCCAGGAAATCGAGCAGGGAGATCAGGGTTTCCCGCGGCTCGCTCAGCCACTCCAGCACCGCATGGCAGAGGATGAGATCGAACTCTCCCTGCAGATGCTGTGGCAGCGCCTGGATGGGACAGTGGATGAGACGGATGCGGTCACCCAGGCCACGGGCGGCGATCTGCTGGCGACCCAGCTCCAGCATCTCGGCGGAGAGATCGCACAGGGTCACCTGATGGCCCAGCTCGGCCAGCTGCTGGGCAAAATAACCAAAACCGCCACCGGCATCCAGGATGCGCAGTGGTCCCGGTCCCAGGCGCTCGAGGCAGCTCAGCAGATCCTGCCACACCACGGTGGCGCGGATCCGTCCCTTGCTGGTGCCATAAATGTTGCGGGCAAAGGTCTCTGCCAGCCCATCGAAACTTCGATCCGTTGTCACGCTCAGGGTTCCGTTCACCGTCAAGGAGGGCTATTCTGGCACATCGGGATCCCCCTGAAAACGCCGCCTCCGGCGACACCCCTCTCACAGGTTGCGCTTTGTTCTCATTCTGGTTAAAAAAATGGCTCGGCGCATGGCTGATGCCGCTGCCCTTCAGCCTGAGCCTGCTGCTGCTCGGCCTGCTGCTGCTGTGGTTCAGCCAGCGGCAGACCGCGGGCAAGCTGCTGGCCAGCGCCGGTGTGCTGCTGCTGATCCTCTTTTCCCTGCGCCCGGTCAGCGTAGCGTTGACCCGGCCCCTGGAGCAGCAATATCCCCCCTTCCCCGACGGCCAGAAGCTCGCCTTCATCCTGGTGCTGGGGCATGGCCATGTCAGCGATCCCAGCGTGCCCCTCGGCAGCCAGCCCACCCGCACCGCCCTGGCCCGCATCCTGGAGGCGCTGCGCCTCAAGCGCCTCAATCCGGAAGCCAGGCTGGTGCTGTCCGGCAATATCAGCAGCGATCGCATCTCCTGTGCCGAGATGTATGCCCGCATTGCCGAGTCCTACGGTGTGCCACGCAGCCAGATGCTGCTCGTCGAGGATGCCTTCGATACCCATGATGAAATGCGCCGTTATGCGCAGATCACCGGCGGCCAGCCGGCGGCACTGGTCACTTCCGCCACCCACATGCCGCGGGCCATGGCACTGGCGCGCGGCGTCGGTCTGGCGGTCATTCCCGCCCCCAGCGACTACGTGGGACGACTGGCCCAGGCGCCCATCCCCGTCTATGGCTACCTGCCCTCGCCCCGCTACCTGATGTATTCGCAGATGGCCGTACACGAATGGGTCGGTTTGTTGTGGACCCGCCTGCGTGGTCAGTCCAAAGCCCCGGCCCTGCCCAGATCAATTACTGATATGGATCAGTAAAATGAGTAAAATATCCCACGGCTAAACCGGCGTTCGACTATTCGCCGCCGGGCTCAGCTCTTATAATGGCCGACAGCATAAACCATCTGGAGATAGCAAGAATGAGACAACCATTGGTAATGGGTAACTGGAAGTTGAACGGCACCAAAGCCTCTGTTGAAGCCCTGGTCAAGGCGCTGGTCGAGCCGGCAGCCCAGGCCGAAGGCGTTGAAGTGGCCGTTTGCCCGCCGGTGATTTTCCTGGGTCTGGTGGAAAGCCTGACCGCCGGCAGCCGTATCCAGTACGGTGCCCAGAACGTGGATCTGCATAACTCCGGCGCCTTCACCGGTGAAAACGCCCCGGTCATGCTGAAGGAATTCGGCTGCAAATATGCCCTGGTGGGTCACAGCGAGCGTCGCACCCTGCACGCCGAAACCGACGCCATCGTCGCCGCCAAGTACGAAGTCATCCAGCAAGCCGACCTGGTTCCGGTACTGTGCATCGGTGAAACCCTGGAGCAGTTCGAAGCCGGTCAGACCAACAGCGTGGTGGAAACCCAGCTGAAGGCCGTCATCGACCATTGCGGTATCGACTCCTTCGCCAAGGCCGTGATCGCCTACGAGCCGGTATGGGCCATCGGCACCGGCAAAACCGCCACTCCGGAAATCGCCCAGAGCGTGCATGCCCACATCCGTGCCTACTTGGCCGGTTTCAACGCCGACGTAGCCGCCAAGGTACAGATCCTGTACGGTGGTTCCGTGACCGGTGCCTCCGCAGCCGACCTGTTCGGTCAGCCGGACATCGATGGTGGCCTGGTTGGCGGCGCGTCCTTGAAGCCGGTCGACTTCGCTCAAATCATCGCCGGCGCCAAGAAGTAAGCGCGCAGCGTGATGAAATGAGGGCGTCCCGACAGACGCCCTCCTTGTTTGCGCCAGACTATGTCATGCTCACGCCCCGAGAGGCGGCCGATGATGGCAGCCCTGCACGAGGCGACTGCCCAAACGAGTAGTCATGACAGTCCCGGCGTGACCAGGCGGAAGAACCGCCAACCATATTTTTTCGGAAACTTACGACTAGTTAGAGGCACACATGATCAAGAAAATCGGGGTTCTGACCAGTGGCGGTGACTCGCCGGGTATGAATGCTGCCGTTCGCGCCGTGGTGCGTGCCGGCCTGACCAATGGTCTGGAAGTATATGGCATCCGTGACGGCTACCTGGGCCTGCACAAGGATCGCATCGAGAAACTCGATCGCCGCAGCGTCTCCGATGTCATCAACCGCGGTGGCACCTTCCTCGGCTCGGCCCGCTTCCCCCAGTTCAAGGAAGAGTCCGTCCGCAAGGAAGCCATCCAGAACCTGCAAAAGCACGGCATCGATGCCCTGGTGGTGATCGGCGGTGACGGCTCCTACATGGGTGCCAAGAAGCTGACCGAAATGGGCTACCCCTGCATCGGCCTGCCCGGCACCATAGACAATGACATCGCCGGCACCAACTTCACCATCGGTTTCGACACCGCCCTGAACGTGGTGATGGAAGCCATCGACCGGCTGCGCGACACCTCCACCTCCCACAAGCGCATCTCCATCGTGGAAGTGATGGGCCGTCACTGTGGCGACCTGGCCCTCTCTGCCGCCGTCGCCGGTGGCGCCGAGTTTGTGGTGGTCCCCGAGCGTGGCTTCGACAAGGAAGAGCTGCTCGCCCAGATCGATGAAGGCATTGCCAAGGGCAAGCGCCACGCCATCATCACCATCTGCGAGCATGTCACCGACGTGAACGCGCTGGCCAACCTGGTCGAGCTGCACACCGGACTGGAAACCCGCGCCACCATCCTCGGCCACATCCAGCGCGGCGGCTCACCGACCGCCCGTGACCGTATCCTGGCCAGCCGCATGGGCTCCTTCGCAGTGGATCTGCTGCTGCAAGGCGAAGGCGGCCGCTGCGTCGGTCTGCTGAACAACAAGCTGGTGCATCACGATATCATCGACTGCATCGAGAACATGAAGCGTCCCTTCGACGAAGAGCTGTTCAACCTGACCGACATCCTGTTCTGATCCCGGTTGTCCGTCACCGAGGGAGGCCCCGGCCTCCCTTTTCATTGCCTGCTCGACCCGGCCCTGCCAGTAGCCGTGTGTTTTTTGCGGTTGTTAAGCGGCTGCCAAGCGCCGATAATAAAGTCCGTTTCAATTCAAGCTGCCCCAGATGACTGAATACCTTCTCCTGCTGATCAGCACCGTCCTGGTAAACAACTTCGTGCTGGTCAAATTCCTGGGCCTCTGCCCCTTCATGGGCGTCTCCCGCAAGCTGGAGCCGGCCGCCGGCATGGGCCTGGCCACGGCCTTCGTACTGACCCTGACCTCGCTGCTGGCCTACCTGGTGGAGCACTACCTGCTGCAGCCGCTGGAGGTCACCTACCTGCGCACCCTTGCCTTCATTCTGGTGATTGCCGTGGTGGTGCAGTTCACCGAGATGGTAGTCCACAAAACCAGCCCGGCGCTCTATCGCCTGCTGGGCATCTATCTGCCGCTCATCACCACCAACTGCATCGTGCTGGGCCTGGCGCTGCTCAACGTGGTGCAGCTGCATGACCTGCTGGAAAGCCTGGTGTTCGGCTTCGGTGGTGGTCTCGGCTTCTGCCTGGTGCTGGTACTGTTTGCCAGCCTGCGCGAGCGACTGGCGGCGGCCGACGTGCCGCAACCCTTTCGCGGCGTGGCCATCGGCATGATCACGGCCGGCCTGATGTCACTGGCCTTTATGGGCTTCACCGGACTCATCAAACCCTGACCATGAGCCATATTCTGATTGTTGTCCTGCTGTTCGCCACCCTGGCCCTGCTGTTTGGCCTGCTGCTCGGCTATGCCGCCGTACGCTTCAAGGTGGAGTCCGACCCCATCGTCGATGAACTGGATGCCCTGCTGCCCCAGACCCAATGCGGCCAGTGCGGCTATCCCGGTTGTCGCCCCTATGCCGAAGCCCTGGCCCAGGGCGACACCATCAACAAGTGCGTGCCGGGTGGCGATGCCACTGTACACAAGATTGCCGATCTGCTGGGAGTCGAGCCGCCCCAGGCCGAGGGGGGCGAGCTGCTGCCGCCGCCCAAGAAAGTGGCCTTCATTCACGAGGATCGCTGCATCGGCTGTACCAAGTGCCTGCAGGCCTGCCCGGTGGATGCCATTCTGGGCGGCCCCAAGCTGATGCATACCATACTGCGTCAGGAGTGTACCGGCTGCGATCTCTGCGTCGACCCCTGCCCGACCAATTGCATCGAGATGATAGAGTTGCCCACCACCACCGAGACCTGGAAGTGGGACATGGACACGATTCCGGTGAGGATGGTGAAATAATGTTGTCTGCCCTGCTCGAACAGATCCACAAGGGCCGGCTGTGGGATTTCCACGGCGGCATCCACCCCGATGAGCACAAGACACAGTCCAGCGGCTCTGCCATCGTCCGCCTGGGGCTGCCTCCCCTGCTGGTGCTGCCGCTGAAGCAGCACATCGGCTCCAGTGCCGAGTTGACCGTGCAGGTGGGCGACCGGGTGCTCACCGGTCAGGCGCTGACCCGCCCCGAATCCCCCATGCAGGTGCCCATTCACGCCAGTACCTCGGGGGTGATCACCGCCATCACCTCCCATACGGTGGCGCACCCCTCGGGGCTGAGCGAGCCCTGCATCCACATCAAGCCCGACGGGCTGGATGAGTGGCGGCCCCGGGAGCCCATCACCGACTATGCCCAGTGGCAACCGGAGGATCTGCTGCGACGCATCCACGAGGCCGGCATCGCCGGCCTCGGAGGTGCCGGTTTCCCCACCGATACCAAACTCAAAGGCGCCATCGGGCGCGTCGAGCTGCTCATCATCAATGGCTGCGAATGCGAACCTTACATCACCGCCGACGATGCCCTGATGCGCGAGCAGGCCGCCGCGATCATGGACGGCGTCCAGATACTGCAGCACATTGTCAAACCGACCCTGACCCTCATTGCCCTGGAAGACAACAAGCCGGAGGCCATCGCCGCCCTCAAGGCCCAGGTGCGCGAGTCCCACACCCTGGTCAAGGTGATCCCCACCAAGTACCCCTCGGGGGGGGAACGCCAACTCATCGAGATCCTGACCGGCCTGCAGGTGCCTTCCGGGGGACTGCCCCAGGATCTCGGCATCCTGATGCAAAACGTCGCCACCTGCTACGCCATTCGCCAGGCCGTGCTCGAGGATGAACCGCTCATCAGCCGGGTCGTCACCCTGACCGGTGAACGCTTCAGCCAGCCCGGCAATGCCTGGGTACGCCTCGGCACCTCGGTCCGCTGGCTGCTGAGCCAGCTGCGTCTGACACCTGAGGCACGTCAGCGAATCATCATGGGCGGCCCCATGATGGGCTTCACCCTGCCCCATGCCGATGTGCCGGTGATCAAGACCACCAACTGCCTGCTGGCCCCCAGTCAGCAGGAGTTGCCGAGCCGGGATCTTGAGCGCAACTGCATTCGCTGCGGTGAATGCGCCGGCGTCTGCCCTGCCAATTTACTGCCCCAGCAGCTCTACTGGTACAGCAAGGCGAAGGATCACGAGGGCGCCGAGCAATACCGGCTGTTCGACTGCATCGAATGCGGTGCCTGTGCCTGGGTCTGCCCGAGCAACATTCCGCTGGTGCAGTATTACCGCCAGGAAAAATCGGAGATCCGCGCCCAGAAGGCCGAAGCCCATCAGGCCGAACGCGCCCGTGAGCGGTTCGAGGCCAAGAAGCTGCGCCTGGAGACCGAGCGCCAGAACCGGGAACGGCGCCATCTGCAGGCCAGCGCCGAACGCCGCCAGCCGCCCGGTGCCGCCGCAGGCGAGGATCCCATTGCCGCGGCCCTGGCCCGGGTCAAGGCGCGCCAGCAGGCCCTGGCCGGCAGCCCGCAGCCCGAACCGGCCACCCAGCAGGCGGAGCGCGAGGCCCGCAAGGCCCAGGCCCGCCAGTACCAGGCGCAAAAAGCGGCCGCTGGCCAGGAGGGCGCGCCGGATCTGCGTCAGGATGCTGTAGCGGCCGCCGTCGCCCGCGCCAAGGCGCGCAAGGCTGAACTGGCCGGGACCGCTGCCGACAATGACAGGGCCAACGCGGCTGCCGCCTCCGGTGCCCCCGTTAGCCCGGAGGATGCCCGTCAGGCCGCCGTGGCCGCCGCCGTCGCCCGCGCCAAGGCGCGCAAGGCCGAACTCGCCGGGACCGCGGCCGACAGCGACAGCGCCAAC
>JBFHKO010000114.1:0-8164 GCA_041595355.1 Aeromonadaceae bacterium | reverse complement strand
TGCGCTGACCAAGGCGGGTATTGCGGCCTCCAACTTTCCCTTCTGCACCATAGAGCCCAACACCGGCATGGTGCCGATGCCGGACTCGCGTCTCGATCAGCTGGCCGCCATCGTCAACCCCCAGCGAGTGCTGCCGACCACCATGGAGTTTGTCGACATCGCCGGCCTGGTGAAGGGCGCCTCCAAGGGCGAGGGGCTCGGCAACCAGTTCCTGGCCAACATCCGCGAGACCGAGGCCATCGGCCATGTGGTGCGCTGCTTCGAGGATGACAACGTCATCCACGTCGCCGGGGCCATCTCGCCCCAGGAGGATATCGAGGTCATCAACATGGAGCTGGCGCTGGCCGATCTCGACAGCTGCGAGCGCGCCATACTGCGCAGCAGCAAGAAGGCCAAGGGCGGCGACAAGGATGCCAAGCTGGAAATAGCCGTGCTGGAGAAGATCAAGCCGCACCTCGAGGAGGCCGGCCTGCTGCGCGCCCTGAAGCTCGACAAGGAGGAGCTGGAGGCGATCCGCTACCTGAACTTCCTGACCCTCAAGCCCACCATGTACATCGCCAACGTGGCCGAGGATGGCTTCGAGAACAACCCGCTGCTGGAGCAGGTGCGCGCCATCGCCGCTGCCGAGAACGCCGTGCTGGTGCCGGTCTGTGCCGCCATCGAGGCCGAGATCGCCGAGCTGGACGATGCCGAGAAGGACGAATTCCTCTCCGAGATGGGGCTCGAGGAGCCGGGGCTGAACCGCGTCATCCGCGCCGGCTACCAGCTGCTCAACCTGCAGACCTACTTCACCGCCGGGGTGAAGGAAGTGCGCGCCTGGACCATCCCCGTCGGTGCCACCGCCCCCCAGGCGGCGGGCAAGATCCACACCGACTTCGAGCGCGGCTTCATCCGCGCCGAGGTGATCGGCTTCGACGACTACATCCAGTTCAAGGGCGAGCAGGGTGCCAAGGACGCCGGCAAGCTGCGCAAGGAGGGCAAGGAGTACATCGTCAAGGACGGTGACGTCATCCACTTCCTGTTTAACGTCTGAACCGCCGCCCGCCTTGCGGGCGCCCCCCATCGCCAACCCCCTTGATGGCCACCGCCTCAGGGGGGGTTTCATTGGTCGGCAGGCGGTAATGCCACGCCCGACTGCGGCCGGTCCCAGTAGGGCTCCTCGCCGAAATAGCCGGCATAGAAGTCGATGAAGGCCCGCACCTTGGGCGCCAGCAGGCGGGCGCTGGAGTAGAGCGCCCATATCGCGGTCTGTGCGGCCAGCGGGCTGTGCGGCAGCACCTGGACCAGCTCACCACGCGCCAGGTGCCGGTAGAGGCTCCAGGTCGAGCCGATGGCGATGCCGAGTCCGGCGACGCAGGCGTCGCGCATGGCCTCGCCGTTGTCGGTTCGCAGCCGGCCGCCGGCCCGGATGCTGCAGGGCCCATTCGGGGTGTCGAATACCCAGGTCTCCAGCCCCAGCAGCGAGATGCATTGATGCTCGAGCAGCGCCTGTGGCGAGTCCGGTTCGCCGAACCGCTGCAGGTAGTCCGGCGAGGCGCAGAGAATGCGCCGGTCGGGCGCCAGCCGGCGGGCCACCAGGCTCGAGTCCTTGAGCCCGGCATTGCGGATGGCGATGTCGAAGCCGCCCTCGACCAGATCGACGATCGTGTCGGACAGCCGCAGATCGAGCGACAGATGCGGATAGCGGTCGAAAAAGGCCGGCAACGACGGCACCAGATGCATGCGCCCGAACGAGGCGGGGGCCGCAACCCGCAGGGTCCCCCTGGGATCCGCCACGCCCGCCCCCACCGAGGCGCGCGCCATCTCCACGCTGGCCAGCACCTCCTGGGCATAGGGCAGGAACGCCTCGCCCTCCTGGGTGAGCGACACCTTGCGGGTGGTGCGGTGCAGCAACCGGACCCCAAGCCCCTGCTCCAGCTTGCCGATATGGGCGCTGGCCACCGCCGGTGACAGGCCGAGCTCCTGGCCGGCCTGGCTGATGTTGTGGGTGATCGCCAGCCTGACGAACAGCCTCAGATGCGCGATGTTCATGCCCTGTTTTCAACCAAATCTAAAAAGTGATTATCAATCATGGTTGATTATCAACCGGCATGCCGTCAACTATTCTTTAGCCCTGCACCAGGCGGTGGTCACTGCCCTGACCGGCCTCGACACACATCAGGAGACATTCAATGAAAGCGATGGTCCTCAATCAATACGGCGAACACGCCACCTTCCAGGCCGCCGAGCTGCCGATGCCGGTGGTGAAGGCAGGTCATGTGCTGGTGCGCGTCGCCGCCAGCAGCGTGAATACGGTCGATACCATGATCCGTCAGCTGGGACCGGCGCTGCCGCTCTCCCCCGCCCTGCCCGCCGTGCTGGGGATGGACTTTGCCGGCACCATCGAAGCGGTCGGTGACGGCGTCAGCGGCTTTGCACCCGGCGATGAGGTGTACGGCTGTGCCGGCGGCCTGGCCGACCTGCAGGGGGCCCTGGCCGAGTACATGCTGGCCGACGCCCGCCTGATCGCCCACAAGCCCAAGTCCCTGTCGATGCGTGAAGCGGCCGCCCTGCCACTGGTGGGCATCACCGCCTACGAAGGGCTGCAACGGGCCGGCACCCACGCCGGACAACGCGTGTTGGTGCACGGCGGTGCCGGCGGGGTCGGCCATGTGGCCGTGCAGCTGGCCAGGCATCTGGGGGCCGAGGTGTACGCCACCTGTTCGAGAGCGCAGCAGGCGAGCGTGATCGAGGGCTATGGCGCCACGGCGATCCACTACCAGACGGAGTCGGTCGCCGACTATGTGGCAAAGTACACCGGTGGAGCGGGATTCGATATCGTCTACGACAGCGTGGGCGGTGCCAACATGAGCCGCTCCTTCGAGGCTGCCGCGCTCAATGGCCAGGTCGTGACCACAGTGTCCCTGCTGGAGCTGGATCTGACGCCGGCACACTTCAAGGGGCTGTCCGTGCATGTCGTGTTCATGCTGATCCCGATGCTGCACGATGACAAGCGCGAAGAGCACGGCGCCATACTCGCCAAACTGGCCGAACTGGCCGATGCCGGGGCGCTCAGGCCGCTGCTGGACGAGATGCGGTTCGGCTTCGAGGAGATCGGCCAGGCACATGCCCGCCTGGGCAGCGGACAGGCCATCGGCAAGGTGGTGGTCGAGATGTAAAGCCCAGTATGAGTTCACTCTCAACCGCTAATCTCGGCCAAACGGCCAATGCCTGTCAGCTAAAGGCTCGTCATGCTCGCGAAAGCGGGCATCCAGACGAATTCGCCGCCGGGGTACCCGCCTGGCTTGATGGTAACGGCCAGCATCCCGATGGGTTCCCCGGATTTCCGCCTGCGCGGAAATGACAGCACCTGGCTATTCCCGGCTAACTGAACAGCATTGTGCCAAACGGCGGGCCATCTACCTGGCCCGCCTCTTCATGGCCACCGATGCCGGCTCGCCTCGGCCAGCACCTCCACCAGCTCGCCCCGGGCGCGAATAGGGGCCCCGTCGCCATCATCGAAGTCGTTACACTCCCCCTCCGGCACCCGCTCGGATTTGTCGGCCAGCAGAAAGCGCACCTCGGTATAATTGGGCATCAGAGACAACGCCTAGAGCGCATGCTCGGCACACACGGAGAAACGGAATCGGGTCACTGCCCGGTAGGGCTGGCCCGGACGGACGATGCAGGCCTGCCCATCCTCCCGGTTCGGGCTGTCGGCCGGATACTGGGTCTCGAGGCAGAAACCGGCGTGATTGGCATAGTAGCGCTGCCGGCGCCCCAGCGTGCCCTGCAGGAAATTGCCACTGTACAGATGCACGCCCGGCAGGCTGGTGCTCACCTCCAGGCAACGCCCCGAACACGGCGACTGTACCCGGATAGGCCACTCCGGCCCCGGCTCCAGCAGGAAATAGTGATCGTAGCCGCCGGCGCGCCGCAACTGCTCATCTGCCACGGCCAGATCCTGCTCCAGCGCCTTGGGCTGGCGAAAATCGAAGGGCGTACCCGCCACCGGTTGCGGCCAACGCTGGGGGATCTGAGCGGCATCCAGCGGCAGATACCGCTCTGCCAGCAGTTGCAGCCGGTGCTCGAGGCAGCTGTCGCTGTCATCCAGATTGAAATAGGCATGATGGGTCAGGTTCACCGGCGTGGCCTGATCCGCCTCGGCCTCGTACGCCAGGGTCAGCACCGACTCATCGCTCAGGGATACCGTCAGCGTCACCGCCAGGTTGCCCGGATAGCCCTGATCGCCGTCTGCCGACTGCAGCGTCAACCGCAACCGGGCATCACCACCCGGCTCCAGTATGCTTGCCCGCCACAGGCGCCGATCAAAACCGTCCCGGCCACCATGCAGGTGATTGGGCGCCTGATTGCACTCCAACTGGTAACGGCGGCCGTCGAGCACAAAGCGCCCCTCGGCAATCCGGTTGGCAAAGCGCCCCACCGAGGCCCCCAGATAGACCTGCTGACACTGATAGTCGGCCAAGCTGTCACAGCCGAGTATCACCTCCCCCAGGCGGCCCCGACCATCCGGTACCCGCACGGAATGGAGGCTGGCCCCCCAATCGAGCATGACCACCTCGCTGCCGTAACGGTTCGTCAGGGTATAGGCACTGACCGCGCGGCCATCGGTTAGCACACCAAAGTGTGTCGTACGGATATCAGCCATGCAGCACCTCGGCCCTCTGAGGCAGGTTAATGGCACGGGGAAGCGCGCAACCATCGTTGTAGTCGGTGTGCTCGCCGATGAGATTGAGCCACCCGGGGGCACGAACGCCGTGGCGCGGTGGCGACAGGAACACCTGCGTAACTGGCTCGAAAAATGGCATGCGTCACCTCATAGCGTCATTTAGTCCGCTGGGGCACCCGGGTCGCATCAATGCACGGCTCGGGCGCCGAATTGTCGTCATTGACGGGCGATCGGCAAGCCTGGATTGGACCTGTTTTCTTCCGACCATGCCGTCACATGCCCGGGCTGGCAAATCGCGACCCGCTGACCAGACCGAGACCCGGTCCCTGACGCCCACCCGCAATGTAATCGATATCAACAAGATATATCACTCATGATAGTAAAAAAATAGACAATAAAGGCTTTGATACAACTTTATACCGCTTAAAACTCCATGAGGCAGGAGCGCAAAGGAAGAGGCAAGCAAGCGAAAACAGCAATAATGGAAACGTATTCATTTCTGGATGGCCGTCACAGATGCATTTCCAGAAACCGCTATCCTTACCACCGTCGCCAGTGCCCCTGTCCCGCGCGCCCGTCAGGCCATGGCATATATGAGTCTGATCCACTGAAAGAAGAGGATTAAATCATGGATACCATCATACAGGTCTCGATCTTTGTCCTATTGACCGGGTTGGTCGGCTGGCTGACCTACGACAAGTGCCGCCAGGCCAACACGGGCCCGGCCACCTCCAATAAGGAGGTCTTTCTGGCCAACGGTGGCCTGTCATGGGTGTTCATCGCCGGCTCCATCACCCTGACCAATCTGTCCACGGATCAACTGGTGGGCATGAACGGCAACCAGATGGCCCTGCTGGCCCTGTGGGAGCTGGCCGCAGTGGTCGGTCTGTTCATCCTGGCCAAGGTGTTTGTGCCGCTCTACTACAAGTACCAGTGCACCACCACCACCGAGTTGCTGGAGAAGCGCTACAACAGCAAGCATATCCGCGCCACCGTCGCCACCCTGTTTCTGCTGGGTAATGTATTCATCTATCTGCCAGCCATGCTCTATGGCGGTGCGCTATTCATGCAGTCCATGTTCAACGTCGAGATTCCCATCATAGTGCTGGCCTTCGCCTTCGCCGTGGTCGGTGCCGCCTATGCCATCTTCGGTGGCCTGCGCGCGGTGGCCATCTCTGATACCTACAGCGGTGTCGGCCTGATCCTCATGGGCCTGCTGGTGGTCATACTGGCCCTGTTTGCCATCGATTTCGACTTCTCCGGTATCCCGGCCGAGCGCCTGACCCTGATTGGTGACGACAACTCGCCGATCCCCTGGCACACCCTGCTGACCGGCATGCTGTTCATTCAGATCTTCTACTGGAGTACCAACCAGACCATCACCCAGCGCGCCATGGCTGCTCCCAGCATCAAGGAAGCCCAGAAGGGGGTGTTCGCCGCTGCCGGTATCCGTCTGCTGGTCGTCCCCATCATGGTGGTCATCCCCGGTATCTGTGCCTACAAGCTCTATGGAGATATCGGTGATGCCACCTACGGCCGCATCGTCGGGGATCTGATGCCCACCTGGTTGTCCGGCGCCTTCGCCGCCGCCATGGCCGCCGCCGTGCTGACCAGCTTCAACTCTGTGCTGAATTCTTCCGCTGCCCTCTATGTGTGTGACCTGCACGAGCGTTACATCAACGACAAGCCGAATGTGAAGAATCTGAGCAATAGCATCTCCTTTGTGTTCGTCGCCATCGCCCTGATGCTGGTGCCGATGTACCAGCATGCCGACAGCATCATCAACCTGCTGCAACAGCTGAACGGCCTGCTGAGCATGCCCATACTCTCCGCCTTCGTGACCGGCCTGCTGTTCCGCAACGTGGATGCCCGGGCCGTCATCATCACGGTGGTTTTCGGTGTCCTGTTGTATGCCTTCTTCAGCTTCGTCTGGGCGCCGCTGCACTACATCCACATGATGTTCTTCACCCTGCTTGCCTGCATCACCTTCGCCCTGCTGATCAACCGCCTGGCGTTTGGCAAGCGCTGCACCTTTGTCTTCTCCCCGGCGGGTCGGCGTGAGGAGGCGAAGCTGACCACTCAACTGACCGGCGAATAATCACCAGAGCGTCATAGATTGCCTGCCGCCCCGTCACGAGAACGTAAGGGCGGCAATAACCAGACCATTCATCCACAGGGTAACCACATGGACAAGATCATCATCTCCCCAGCCAAATACATTCAGGGCCCCGGCGTGATTTCACGCACCGCTCAGTACACCGCCAACTTCGGTCACAAGGTATTTGCCATCGCCGATACCTTCGTGCTCGGCATGGTACGTGACGCACTGGAGAGCTCCTATTACGCTCAGGATGCCCAGCTCACCCTGGCCACCTTCAATGGCGAGTGCTCACGCCCCGAAATCGCGCGCCTGCAGGCGCTGGCCGAACAGGCTGATGCGGACCTTATCGTCGGCATTGGGGGCGGCAAGACGCTGGACACCGCCAAGGCCATGGCTTTCTTCATGAAAAAACCGGTGGTGGTGGTGCCGACCATCGCATCCACCGACGCCCCCACCAGTGCGCTGGCCGTCATTTACACCGAGCAACACGAGTTCAGTGACTATCTGATGATCCCTTCCAACCCCAACATGGTGTTGATGGATACCGAGATCATTGCGCGTGCCCCGGCTCGCCTGCTGGTGTCCGGTATGGGCGATGCCCTTTCCACCTATTTCGAGGCCCGCGCCAATGCCCGTTCCGGCAAAGCCACCATGGCCGGCGGCATCCCAACCCTGGCCGCCCAGACGCTGGCCAGACTCTGTTTCGATACCCTGATGGCCAATGGCGTTCAGGCCAAAATCGCCGCCGAACAGGGCCTCAGCTCACTGGCAGTAGAAAATATCATCGAGGCCAATACCTACCTGAGCGGCATCGGCTTCGAAAGCAGTGGCCTGGCGGCGGCCCATGCCATTCATAACGGCCTGACCAAGCTGGTCGAGTGCCACCACCTCCTTCACGGCGAAAAGGTGGCCTTCGGCACCCTTACCCAGCTGGTGCTGGAGAATGCGCCCCTAGCCGAAATCAAGGAGATCATTCAATTCTGCCGCGATGTCGGACTGCCGACCAACCTCACCCAGATGGGCGTCACCGACGTCAGCCGGGAGACACTGCAGCCGGTAGCCGAGGCCTCCTGTGCCCCGGGCGAAACCATTCACAACATGCCGTTCCCGGTGACGCCGGAGTTGGTACTGAGCGCCCTGATCAGCGCCCACCAGCTGGGTTCGCTGTAACTAAAACGGATATGTCTGGCCACCCCTTCTTTTATTGGTAAAGGATTTACACGATGAGCAAGCTGTTTTTAAACGACAAGAACACCCTGGTAAACGATGCCATTGATGGGCTTATCTATAGCAACCGCCACAACAACCTGACCCGCCTCAACATTGCCGAGCATATTCGCATCGTGACCCGCAATGACTGGGACAAGCGCAAGGTGGCCATTATTTCCGGTGGT
>JBFHKO010000113.1:0-8195 GCA_041595355.1 Aeromonadaceae bacterium | reverse complement strand
GAAACAGGGCATGCCGTTAACATTCAGCTAACATTTAATAGGGGATAGGAAACCGGGCCCCTCTTTGCAGACGGCCTGATAACGCAGGAGTGACGCATGGAAAAAATCTGGCTGCAACGGTATCCCCCGGGCGTGCCGGCCGAGATTGATCCCGATCGTTTTGGCTCCCTGGTGGAGATGTTCGAGGAGGCAGTAGCCCGCTACCGGGAGCAGACGGCCTTCATCAACATGGGCAAGCCGCTGACCTACGGCGAGCTGGATGCCGATTCCCTGGCCTTTGCCGCCTTTTTGCAGCAGCAACTGGGGTTGCAGTCCGGCGAGCGGCTGGCGCTGATGATGCCCAATCTGCTGCAGTATCCCATCGCCATGTTTGGTGCCCTGCGTGCCGGTCTGGTGGTGGTGAACGTCAACCCCCTCTATACGCCACGCGAGCTGGAGCATCAGCTGTGCGATTCCGGCGCCACGGCCATAGTGGTTGCCTCCAACTTTGCCCATACCCTGGAGCAGGTGGTCGAGCGCACCGCGATCCGCCATGTCGTGCTGACCCACATGGGCGATCGCCTGGGGCTGGCCAGGGGGGCGCTGGTCAATTTTGTGGTGCGCTATGTCAAGCGCCTGATCCCCAAATACCGGCTGCCTGGCGCCTGCTCCCTACGCCAGGCGCTGGAGCAGGGACGCGGCATGACGCTGCGCCGCCCGCCCATTGACCGCGAGGATCTGGCTTTTCTGCAGTACACCGGCGGCACCACGGGGGTGGCCAAGGGGGCCATGCTCAGCCACCGCAATCTGCTGGCCAATGTGGCCCAGTGCCTGGGCGTATATGGCCCTGTGTTGCGGCCGGGGGCGGAGTGGGTGGTCACGGCCTTGCCGCTCTACCACATCTTTGCCCTGACGGTGAATTGCCTGCTGTTCCTGCAATTGGGTGCGCGCAACCTGCTGATCACCAATCCGCGGGATATACCGGGTCTCATTAGGGAAGTGACCCAACACCCCATCACCTGCATCACCGGAGTCAATACGCTGTTCAATGCCCTGCTTAACCATGCCGATTTTGCCGAGGCCCGTTTTCCCGAGTTGCGGCTGGTCATCGGTGGTGGCATGCCGATACAGCGTGCGGTGGCCGAGCGCTGGTTGCAGCAGACCGGCACCCACCTGCTGGAGGGCTATGGCCTGACGGAAACCTCGCCTCTGGTGAGCGTCTGTCCCTTTGACGAGCAGGGCCACAGCGGCAGCATAGGGCTGCCTGTCTGCTCCACCGATGTCCGCATCATGGATGAGTCGGGGCAGGAGCTCACCGGCCTGGACATGCCGGGTGAGCTCGAGGTGCGGGGGCCTCAGGTGATGAGCGGTTACTGGCAACGCCCCGAAGGCACCGCCGAGGTATTGCATGAGGGTTGGCTGAAGACCGGTGACGTGGCGGTATGGATGGAGCAGGGCTACCTGCGCATCGTCGATCGCAAGAAAGACATGATCCTGGTGTCGGGCTTCAACGTCTATCCCAACGAGATAGAGGAGGTGGTGGCCATGCATCCCCAGGTGAAGGAAGTCGCCGCCATCGGTCTTCCCGACGCGGGCGGCGGTGAGCTGGTCAAGATAGTGGTGGTGAGACGGGACCGCTCTCTGGATGCCGACACGCTGCGGGCCCACTGCCGCAAACATCTTACTGCCTACAAGGTGCCGAAAATGATAGAATTCCGCACCGAACTGCCCAAATCGAACGTGGGCAAGATATTGCGGCGTGTGCTGCGCGATGAAGACATCGGCACCGCCGACACCTAACCCCTCTCGGGCCGCGACCCGGGTTCTGCTCTGGATCCACGATGCATTATCAGATGATTCACCACCAGGAGGAGCTGCAATCGCTGTGCGAGCAGCTGGCTCCCGGGCCGCTCGCCATCGATACCGAATTTGTCCGCACCCGTACCTACTACCCCAGGCTGGGATTGATGCAGCTCTATGATGGCCAGCAGCTGGCGTTGATTGATCCGCTGACGGCGGGTGATCTGACGCCGCTGTGGCAGCGACTGCAGCAGCCGGAACAGATCACGGTGCTGCATGCCGGCAGCGAGGATCTGGAGCTTATTTTGCATGAAGCCGGCCAGATGCCTGCCCAGGTGCAGGATACCCAGCTGGCCGCGGCCCTCTGCGGGCATGGCATGTCGGTGGGCTTCAATGCCATGACCCAGGCCCTGCTGAATGTCAGCCTGGACAAGGATCAGGCGCGCACCGACTGGCTGGCCCGGCCGCTGACCACCAAGCAACAGGAGTACGCGGCGGCAGATGTCTTCTACCTGTTGCCCATGTATGCCCAGTTGCAGCAACAGCTGGACGAGCTGGGCCGTCAGGCCTGGTTTACCGAGGAGTGCCAGTGGCTGGTGCAGCGCAAGAGCCGGCTGTCGGATCCCGAGCGGGCCTATCTGGACGTCGGCAATGCCTGGCAACTGGGGGCCATGGAGCTGGCCGTGCTGCGCCACCTGGCGGCCTGGCGCGAGCGCGAGGCACGGCGCCGCGATCTGGCCCTCAATTTCGTGGTCAAGGAGTTGCACCTGTTTCAGGTGGCCCAGCGTTTGCCGCGCAACCTGGCCGATCTGCAGCAGCTGGGGCTGTTGCCGAGCGAGATCCGCACCCATGGCCAAACACTGCTGCGTCTGGTGGAGGAGGCACTGCAAAGCCCGGCCGCCAGCTGGCCGCAACCCATACGCCGCCTGGTGGATCATCCCCACTACAAGGGCGAGCTCAAGCGCCTGCGCGCGCGGGTGGCCCTGGTGGCCGAGGCGGAGGGGTTGCCGCCGGAACTGCTGGCCTCACGCAAATTGCTGCATCAATACCTGAGCTGGCTCTGGTATCTGGATGACGCACAAAAGGCCACCGCCACCTTGCCGCGTGTGCTTACCGGCTGGCGGGCACAGCTGCTGGGGCCGCTGAGCGAGTGAGCCCAGGGTGACAGTAAAAAGCGCAGGCTGATGCCTGCGCTTTTTGTTTCCGCTCAGCCAGCGGCTGGAGTCTCGGTCTCATCGGTCTTGCGCTCTTCGGTCAACATGATGTTGAGTTCGAGCACCGACAGCTCATTGCCTTTCTTGTCCAGCTGCACCGTGACCTGCTCGGGACTGATCTGCACATATTTGCGGATCACTTCCAGCAGATCCTGTTTCAACTGCGGCAGGTAATCGGGCCCACTGCGGCTGCTGCGCTCGTGGGCCACGATGATCTGCAGCCGCTCCTTGGCCACCCTGGCGGTCGGCTCCTCTTTGCGGCTTTTGAGGAAAAAATCAAAAAAAGACATGTATCAACTCCCAAACAGGCGCGTGAAGAAGCCCTTGCGTTCCTCTTGCAGGAAACGGAAATCCCGCTTCTCGCCCAGGAGACGGGCCACGGTATCGTCATAAGCCATGCCGGCATCGGACTCACCGTCCAGGATCACCGGCTCGCCGGCATTGGAGGCGCGCAGGACCGCCGGGGATTCAGGGATCACTCCCAGCAGGGGAATGGCCAGGATCTCCTGCACATCCTCGACGCTCAGCATGTCACCCCGACTGACGCGGCTGGGGTGGTAGCGGGTCAGCAGCAGGTGCTCCTTGATGGGCTCCATACCCAGCTCGGCCCGCCGTGACTTGGATGCCAATATGCCGAGGATGCGATCGGAGTCGCGCACCGAGGAGACCTCGGGGTTGGTGGTGACCACCGCCTCGTCGGCGAAGTAGAGCGCCATCAGGGCGCCCACCTCGATGCCGGCCGGGGAGTCGCAGACGATGTAGTCGAAGTTCATCTCTCTGAGCTTGTTGATCACCTTCTCGACGCCCTCACGGGTCAGGGCATCCTTGTCCCGGGTCTGGGAGGCGGGGAGGATATAGAGGTTTTCTACCCGTTTATCCTTGATCAGGGCCTGATTCAGGTTGGCCTCTTCATTGATGACATTGACGAAGTCATACACTACGCGCCGCTCGCACCCCATGATGAGGTCGAGATTGCGCAGCCCGATGTCGAAATCGATGACGACCGTTTTCTTGCCGCGTTGTGCCAGCCCGGTGCTGATCGCCGCACTGCTGGTTGTCTTGCCAACGCCGCCCTTGCCTGATGTCACGACGATAATACGAGCCATGGATGCATTCCTTGTAAGCGATTTAAGACTGTAGTCTTTCAAAAATGATCTGTTCCTGCTCACGCCGGATCTGGACATCGCGGCCCAGAGTCTCGTCCGGCAGGGCATCACTCAACTGGTAGGTTCCGGCGATGGAAACCAGTTCGGCCTCCAGATGCTGGCAATAAATTCTGGCCTGCTGGTTGCCGCGGGCTCCGGCGAGGGCCCGACCGCGCAACACACCGTAGATATGGATGCTGTCGTCGGCAATCACCTCGGCACCATGACTGACCGACCCGAGGATCACCAGGGAGCCGCCCTCGGCATAGATCTGCTGGCCGGAGCGCACATTGCCCTTGTGTACCCGGGTGGTGGCACTGGTGCTGCTCATGCTCTCCTGGCGGGGAGGCTGTGACGCCGCCGTTTCCGGCTTGGCGGCCAGGGGACTCTCCCTGCCGGCCGTCATCACCGCCAGACCGGCGGCCCGCGCCGCGGTTTTCATGGCCTCGTCACCGGCGCCGCTGATGCCCACCAGCACGAAATCCTCCTCTTCGATGAGGGCCTTGAGGGCCTTGAAATCGGGGACGTGATCCAGCTGTTTGACGTTGAGGACCAGGGGTGCGAAATGGAAAAATTGAGGGGCCTGTGCCACCTTGCTGCCGAGCAGTTCCCTGATGTGCTGAGGGTCGGTCCCGGCCAGATGCAGGACTGACAGGGTGAAGGTACTGCCCTTAAGCTCAATGCCGTGTTCGGCCATTTACCACACTCCGTTGACGAGGAAAGCCTTATTCTTATGCAGTTTCACATGTTATAGTTCGCCACCATTCGAGGCAATAAACCCAGTAACTTTTCACACGATTCATGATCTGTGCCGTATATAAGAGTCGCAAGAAAACGGGCGCCTACCTGTTCGTTGAGCGACGTGATGACTTCTCCCGGGTGCCGGCTGCGCTGCGGGAACTGCTGGGTCCGCCACAGTTCCTGATGTTGCTGCGCCTGGATACCGGACGCCCGCTGGCCTTCTCCGATACCGCGACGCTGATGGCGGCGCTCAAGGCCCAGGGCTTCTACCTGCAGTTGCCGCCACCGGAAGAAAATTTGCTGGACGCGCACAAGCGTCGGCAAGGAGGAGGGTCTACATGAAATCCCTGCTGTTCATCTCCATCACGCTGCTGCTCTGCGGCTGTGCCAAGCAGGCAGAATCGGCCGCCAGCCAGACCTCAGCGGCTCAACCCCAGTTGCAGCTGCAGCCGGTCCATCAGGTCGCCAAGCCCCGCTTCGAGACCTATGTCGCCAGCCTGAAGCGGGAGGCGCGCGCCAAGGGCATTCGTCCTGCCACGCTGGAGCAGGCCTTTTCCGGGGTCCGTTTCATCGAACGTGCCGTGCATCACGACCGCGCGCAGCCCGAATTCAAACTGACCCTGGATACCTACTTGCCGCGCGCCGTGCCCGAGTGGAAGGTGCGCCAGGCCCAGAGCCTCTATCGTCAGCATGCTCCGCTGCTGCAGCGTATCGGTGCCCAGTATGGGGTTCAGCCGCGCTTTATCGTTGCGCTCTGGGGCATAGAGACCAACTTCGGCAAATTGACCGGCAAATATCCGCTCATCTCGGCCCTGAGCACCCTGGCGTATGAAGGCCGCCGCGAGGAGTTCTTCAAACGGGAACTGTTTGCCGCCCTGACCATCCTGGACCAGGGACACGTCAAGCCGGATGCCCTGATTGGCTCCTGGGCCGGTGCCATGGGGCAGGTGCAGTTCATGCCGACGTCCTTCCTTGCCTATGCGGTGGATCAGGATGGCGACGGGCGCAAGGATCTCTGGGGCTCGCTTCCGGATGTGTTTGCCTCGGCAGCCAACTACCTGCAACAGCATGGCTGGAATGGTCAGCAGACCTGGGCGCGGCAGGTGCGCGTTCCCGCCGCCCTGGACGAGCGACTCATCGGTCTCACGCTCAGCAAGCCGGTGAGCGAGTGGCAACGTCTGGGGGTCCGCAACCTTGATGGCAGCCGGTTGCCGGTCTCGAACCAGTCCGCCTCCCTGGTGATGCCCGACGACCGCGATGGGCGCGCCTACCTGGCCTATGACAACTACAAGACACTGCTGCGCTGGAACCGCTCCAATTACTTCGCCGTGGCGGTGGGCTATCTGGCCGATCGCCTGCAAGCCGCCCCGCTGGCCGGAGGTGAACGATGAGCCCCCCCTTCTGGGAGACCACATCCCTGGCCGAGCTGGATGCGACACAATGGGAAGCCTTGTGTGACGGTTGCGGCAAGTGCTGCCTCAACAAACTCATCGATGAAGAAACCGACGAGCTGGTGTTCACCAATGTGGCCTGCGATCTGCTGAACCTGAAAAGCTGCCAGTGCAGCGACTACGCCAATCGATTTCGCAAGGTACCGGATTGCATCCAGCTCACCGCCGGGCAGATAGCCGAGTTTGCCTGGCTGCCGGATACCTGTGGGTATCGCCGCCTGGCGGAGGGACGTCCGTTGCCGGACTGGCATCCGCTGCTGACCGGCTCACGCTCGGCCATGCACGCCGCCGGTCAGTCGGTGCGCGGCAAGGCCATTCCCGAACGACAGCGCGGCGACTGGGAAGCCCACATCATCACCTGGGCGCTCTGACGCCGCGGCCACTCCGGCGGCCTCCTCTGCCGCTCACATCCCATCGTCTTTACCCTGCTTGCCAGCCATCCTGTGACGGCTGGCGAGGGCACCCCTTTCCCTCTTGCGGCCTGACCACGCCAGGCCCCTGTCATCGGCCCACCTGGCGCCGTGTGCCACTCAATAATGCAATTGCACCATATGTGTGCGCCATTTGACTATCGGTGTTATCCGGCGTCACGCAGTCACTCACGGTCTTATCGCGTCCAAACCAATTTCATCTGTCTGAATTAAAACGATTAAATTTAAATTTAATCGTTTTGGCACGTCATTTGGATACTCCTCTCTTGGATACAAGCTGGAGTGCAACCATGGCCCACCGCCCGACACCACCAGGATCAGACGCCGCCATGCCTCGGCTGGAGAATATCGCCGAGAACGTCTACACCCATCTCAAGGCGGCGATCCTGAGCCTGCAGTTGTTGCCAGGGGAGCATGTCAGCGAGAACGCTCTGGCCAAGCAGTTACAGGTGAGCCGCACCCCGGTGCGGCAGGCCCTCTACCGCCTGCAGGCGGAAGGCTACATCCAGGTGCTGTTTCGCAGTGGCTGGCAGGTGAGTCCTTTCGATATCGCCGCCTTCGAGGAGCTCTTCGATGTGGTTCGAGTCCTGGAGGAGGCCGCCGTCGTGCGACTGTGTGATGGTGAGCAACGCGACAGCTTTCAGCAACTGTTGTACGGCTGGCTGTTACCCCCGGCGCAGCGACTGACTGATGGCCAGCAGCTGGTTCGGCTGGATGAGCAGTTTCACAACCAGCTGGTGAAGGCAGCCGGCAACCGGGAGATGGCTACATTGCACCAGCAGCTGGCCGAGCGTCTGCACATCGTGCGTCAGCTGGATGGTTTCGACGGCCCGCGCATTGGCTGCCTTTACGAGGAACACGGCGCCCTGCTGCGCGCCATCCTCAAGCGCCGCACCGCCGAGGCCATTCGCTTACTGAACATTCACCTGTCTGCCGGCAAGGCCCAGGTGCGCAAGATCACCCTGCACAGGCTTCAGACTGCCCGTGAGCAGCTGAAGTCGCGAGTGAGCAGGCCCGGATCCGGGCCACAACGGTAAAGCCCCCTGTCGGGATGCGCCATTTTCAACAACATGGAGAGGTTTAAATGAAGACTACCCCGTTGAATAACATGATCCGCCTGTCATTGCTTGCGCTGAGCCTGGGCTCCAGTGCCGTCTATGCGGCCGATGGCACCATCAAGGTCGGGGTGCTGCACTCCCTGTCCGGCACCATGGCCATCTCCGAAACCACCCTCAAGGACACCATGCTGATGCTCATCGACGAGCAGAACAAGAAGGGTGGCTTGCTGGGCAAGAAGCTGGAGCCCGTGGTGGTGGACCCGGCCTCCAACTGGCCGCTGTTTGCCGAGAAGGCGCGCGAGCTGATCCAGAAAGAGAAGGTGGCCGCCATGTTCGGTTGCTGGACCTCGGTCTCTCGCAAGTCGGTGCTGCCGGT
>JBFHKO010000112.1:0-8203 GCA_041595355.1 Aeromonadaceae bacterium | reverse complement strand
TGCCTACCCGGGTGGAGCCGGTGAAGCTCAGTTTGCGCACCAGGGGGTTGTCGGTGAGCGCGGCCCCTATCGCCTTGGCATCGGTGCCCACCACCACGTTGACCACGCCGGCAGGGATGCCGGCGCGCGCCGCCAGCTCTGCCAGCGCCAGGGCTGTCAGCGGCGTCTCCTCCGAGGGCTTGATGACCATGGTGCAGCCGGCGGCCAGCGCCGGTGCCACCTTGCGGGCGATCATCGCCAGCGGGAAATTCCAGGGGGTGATGGCGGCCGTGACGCCCACCGGCTGTCTGATGGTCAGCAGCCGCTTGTCTGGTGCATGGCTGGGGATGACGTCGCCGTAGGTGCGGCGCGCCTCCTCGGCAAACCATTCGATGTAAGCGGCGCCGTACAGTACCTCGCCACGGGCTTCGGCCAACGGCTTGCCCTGCTCGAGGGTCATCAGCAGGGCCAGATCCTCCTGATGTTCGATAAGCAGCGCATACCAGCCGCGCAGCAGTTGCGCACGCGCCTTGGCACTCTGGCTGCGCCAGGCGGGCAGGGCACGGCCGGCGGCGGCGATGGCGGTGTGGGTGTCGCTGGCCCCCAGATCGGCGACTTCGGCAATGACCTGGCCATTGGCGGGGTTGGTCACGGCAAAGCGCGCCTCGCTGTCGGCGTCCACCCAGGTGCCGTCCACATAGCCGCGGGTCTTGAGCAAGTGCGGGTCTTTCAGGTTGCTTAGCATGATGGTGCTCCAAACTCTTAGCCCGGAAGGCTGTTAACGATGGCCGCCGTCAGGACGACGGGCGTAGTGTCGAAGCTAGAGGATGCGGCGGGGCGGAAAAATGAAAAGCTTTCAACGCATGGTTTGAAGGCCATAGAACTTTGTGATCCCGCTCGCATCCGGGCGCCCCCCGGCCGGCGGCCCGCTACGGCTCCCCATGGCGCCCTTGGGCGGGCCGGTATCGTTCATCGCCCGGAACTGTGGATTTGCTCCGGGATTTCGCCGGAATGATTTGCTAGCGCCCCGGCCCTCTCCCTACACTACTCATTCTGCCGTTGTTTCAGCGGCCGCGCCGGTGGTCGGGGCGGCCGCGCTCATTGCATGGAGGAGTGCATTCCTATGGCGAAAGTCCGTGTGGCCGCCACCCAGATGGCCTGTTCCTGGGATATTCCCGGCAATATAGCCCGGGCCGAGAAGCTGGTGCGCGAGGCCCATGCCCAGGGCGCCCAGATCATCCTCATTCAGGAGCTGTTCCAGACCCCCTATTTCTGCATCGATCAGCATCCCGAGCACTTCGAGCTGGCCCAGACGCTGGAAGAGAGCGCGCTCATTCGCCATTTCCAGGCGCTGGCCCGCGAGCTGGCGGTGGTGCTGCCGCTCTCCTTCTTCGAGCGTTGCCACAATGCCCATTATAATTCGCTGGTGGTGATAGACGCCGACGGCTCGCTGCTGGATCTCTATCGCAAGACCCATATCCCCAACGGCCCGGCCTATCAGGAGAAGCAGTTCTTCACCCCCGGCGATACCGGCTTCAAGGTCTGGGATACCCGCTACGGGCGCATCGGCGTCGGCATCTGCTGGGATCAGTGGTTCCCCGAGACCGCCCGCAGCCTGGCGCTGCTGGGCGCCGAGCTCATCTTCTTTCCCACCGCCATCGGCTCAGAGCCGGCCTATCCGGAGATCGACAGCCAGCCCCACTGGACCCGGGTGCAGCAGGGCCATGCCGCCGCCAACCTGGTGCCGGTCATCGCCTCCAACCGGGTGGGCACCGAGCAGAGCCGCTATGTGGCCGGCCTGGAAATGACCTTCTATGGCTCCTCCTTCATCGCCGATCAGACCGGCGCCCTGGTGGCCCAGGCGGATCGCCACAGCGAGTGTGTACTGGTGCACGAATTCGATCTCGCCGCCCTGCGCAAGCAGCGCATCAGCTGGGGGCTGTTCCGCGATCGGCGCCCCGACCTGTATGCCGCCCTGCTCAGCGCCGATGGTGAGCGTTCCTGGAAAGGGAGCGGCGCATGAGCAGTCACAGCCTGGCCTCCCTGCCACGACAGGACGGTTTTCACATGCCCGCCGAATGGGCTCCCCAGCAGGCGGTGTGGATGATTTGGCCCTATCGCGCCGACAACTGGCGCGAACGGGGCGGGCCGGCCCAGGCCACCTTCGCGCGGGTGGCCGAGGCCATCGCCGCCGTGACCCCCGTCTACATGGCGGTGCCCCAGGCCTGGATGGGAACGGCCCGCGAGATCATGCCGGCCGGGGTGCAGCTGGTGGCCATCAACAGCGACGATTGCTGGGCGCGGGACACCGGGCCGACCCTGCTGGTCAATGGCGAGGGCGAGCGGCGGGGCGTCGACTGGCGCTTCAACGCCTGGGGCGGCCTCAGCGAGGGGCTCTATGCGCCCTGGGATCAGGACGAGAAGATGGCGGCCGCCATCCTGGCCCAGCATGATTTCGATCGCTACGAAGCGCCCTTCATTCTGGAGGGGGGCGCCATCCATGTGGACGGCGAGGGGACTCTTATGACCACCGCCGAATGCCTGCTCAATCCCAACCGCAACTCCCGCCTGAGGCAGGATGATCTCGAGCTGCTGCTGCGCGAATACCTGAATGTGCGGACGGTTATCTGGTTGCCGGAGGGGGTCTACATGGACGAGACCGATGGCCATATCGACAACATGGCCTGTTTCGCCCGTCCCGGCGAGGTGCTGCTGCACTGGACCGATGATGAACGCGATCCCCAGCATGCCCGCTCGCAGGCAGCCTACCGGGTGCTGAGCAAGGCGGTGGATGCCAAGGGGCGGCGCCTGCGGATCCACAAGCTGCCGCAACCGGGGCCGCTCTACTGCAGCGAGGCCGAGGCGGCCGGCATCGACAGCGGCAGCGGCGTGCCGCGGCGCGCCGGGGAGCGGCTGGCGGCCTCCTATGTCAACTTTCTCATCACCAACGGCCGTATCGTCTTCCCGCTGCTGGATCCGGCCACCGACGAGCAGGCGCGCCAGATCCTGGCCGAGGTGTTCCCGGAGCATGAGGTGGTCGGGGTGCCGGCCCGGGAGATACTGCTGGGGGGCGGCAATATCCACTGCATCACCCAGCAGATCCCGGCCGGTATCTGAGCCGGGGGCGCCTCAACAGGCGCTGGCGTCACGCAGCCGTACCCCGGCGGCGGCCATCTGCGCCAGGGCGCGTGCCCCGTCACCCGGTTGCACCTCGACGGCCGCCACGCCATCGCGGACCAGGGTAGTGGCAAAGCCCGCCTTGACGGCGTCCAGTGCCGTGGCCTTGACGCAGTAGTCGGTGGCCAGCCCCACCACAAAGAGTTCCTCCACCTGCTGCTCGCGCAGGTAGGCGGCCAAGTCCAGGTTGGTGGCCTCGAAGGCCGAGTAACCATCGTCCCGGTCGCGGGTGCCCTTGAGGAAGAGCTGGGCGATGGCGGTCTGGTGCAGTTGCGGATGCAACTCGGCGCCCGGGGTGCCCTGCACGCAGTGGGGGGGCCAGCGGCGAAAATGGACGCTGGCGGCCGGGTGCCAGTCCTTGGAGGCGATGACCAGCTCGAAACGCGGCATGAGCGCATTGATGACCGGCACTATGGCATCGCCGCCGGGCACCGCCAGGCTGCCGCCGGGGCAGAAGTCGTTTTGCACATCGACTATCAACAGGGCACGTTTCATCGGGTTATCCTCCTGCGAACGCTTGCCGGGCGGTGGCGATGCAGCGGCTGCGCAGCAGCATCAGCGACTCGCTGATGCCGACCTTGTAAAGATGGGGGTTGTCGAAGCGCCTGTGCTCGGCCGGCAGCCGTGCCAGCCGGGCGCGGGCATAGTCGGCCGTCTCGGCGACCGTGGGGGTCGGGCCCAGGCGGCGCCCGCGGCTCATCACCGGCTTAAGCAGCGGTTCGGCTCGCAGGCCGGACAGCTCGCACTGCAGCTCGAGCCAGCCGGGATGGTGAAGCCGCTCGACCCGCGTTTCGTCGGCGAGGAGAATGCCATCGGCCAGGAAGCGCCCCTGCTCGTCGAGGTAACGCAGCACCTGCTTGCGGCCGGGCAGGATGATCTTCTCCGGATTTTCCGACAGCTTCAGGCGCGGCTGGCCGTCGCACAGGCAGAGCTTGTAGACGCCGTCCAGCGCCGCATCCGGCTGGCCGGTGGCCAAGCGGGTGCCGACCCCGAAGGCGTCGATGGGGGCCTCCTGCTCCAGCAGGCTGCGGATCACATATTCATCCAGCTGATTGGAGGCCACTATCCGGACGTACGCCAGGCCCGCGGCATCGAGCTGTCGGCGCGCAGCCTTGCTGAGGTAGGCCAGATCGCCGCTGTCCAGGCGCACGCCGAGCAGCCGCTCCCCCCGCTCGGCCATTTCGCGGGCCACCCGGATGGCGTTGGGGAGGCCGGATCTCAGCGTATCGTAGGTGTCTACCAGCAGCACGCACTGGCGGGGGTAGAGGCGGGCGAAGGCGCGAAAGGCCGCCAGCTCGTCATCATGGGCCTGGATCCAGGCGTGGGCCTGGGTGCCGCTGGCGCTGAGCCCGTAGAGGAAGGCGCTGTAGAGGTTGGAGGTGCTGTCGACGCCGCCGAGCACGGCCGCCTTGCTGGCCTGGATGCCGCCCAGCCCCTGGGCGCGCCGCAGCCCGAAGTCGATGAGGGTCCGCGGGCCGGCGGCCTGGCGCAGGCGGGCGGCCTTGGTGGCGATCAGGGTCTCGACATTGAGCAGGTTCAGCAGCAGCGTCTCGATCAGCTGGGTTTCGATGAGGTTGCCCTCCACCCGCACCAGCGGCTCGCCGGGAAAGACCACCTCGCCTTCGCGCATGGCATGGATGTCGCCGCCAAAACGAAAGTCGGCCAGGTAGTCGAGGAAGGCGGGCTGAAAGCCGAGGCTGGCCAGGTAGGCGCAGTCGTCGGCGCCAAAGCGCAGCCGCTCCAGCACCGCCAGCAGATCCTGCAGGCCGGCGAAGAGGGCATAGCCGCCGCCGAAGGGGGGCTTGCGAAAGAAGTAGTCGAAACAGGCCGGCGTCGCCTGCTTGCCGGTCAGCAGGTAACCCTGCGCCATGGCGAGTTCGTAACGGTCGGTATAGAGACCGGCATGCTGCTCCAGTATGGCCATAAGGCGAACCCCTCGTGGTGCGGCGGGTGGCCAGCATCGGTGTTGTGAAGTATGGCGCATCTTTGCCTCACCGGCGGCGGTCGTGGCAGGCCATACTTGCCACTGGACGCCGGCCCCGTGCCGGGGCGGCAGGGGGGCTAAACCGGACAGGGATGCAGGCATGGCAGGACACTGGGAACATTTCGAGCATGATGCGGATGTGGGGGTGCGCGGCATCGCCGGCAGCAAGGCCGAGGCCTTTGCCCAGGCGGGGCTGGCGCTGATGGCGGTGGTCACCGAGCCGGCGCGCATCGCGGCGCGCGAGGCGGTCATCATCTGCTGCGAGGGGGGCGACGACGAGCTGTTGCTGGCCGACTGGCTGAATGCGCTCATCTACGAGATGGCCACCCGCCACATGCTGTTCAATCGCTTCAGCCTCAGTCTCGAGCCGGGCCAGCTGTCGGCCACGGCCTGGGGCGAGCCCCTGGACACGGCCCGGCATCAGCCGGCGGTGGAGGTCAAGGGGGCCACCTACACGGCGCTGCGGGTGGCTCGGCAGGCCGATGGCCAGTGGCTGGCCCAGTGCGTGGTGGATGTCTGAGGCGGGGCCGGGGAGCGCAATCATGGATCTGAGTGGCTGGAGAGAACAGGGCGAGGGTTGCTGGCAGCGGGCGCCAACCGGGCGCATGCGGGTGCCGGCGGTCATCTACGCCGACGAGGCGCTGCTGCGCGCCATGGACGACAAGGTGGCCGAGCAGCTGTGCAATGTGGCCAGCCTGCCGGGCATCGTCCAGGCGGCCTATGGCCTGCCCGATGCCCACTGGGGCTACGGCTTTCCCATCGGTGGCGTGGCGGCCTTCGATCCCGCACAGGGGGGGGTGATCTCTGCCGGCGGGGTCGGCTTCGACATCTCCTGCGGCGTGCGCACCCTGCACACCGGCCTCAGGCTGGCCGAGTTCGAGGCACGCAAGGCGGCGCTGGCGGATCAGCTGGCGCAGAGCATCCCGGCGGGCCTTGGCAGCAGCGGCCATTACCACCTCAACCATCACGAGATGCACGCCATGCTGCTCGGCGGGGCGCGCTGGGCGGTAGAGCAGGGGATGGGCCGGGAGGCGGATCTGGCGCGGGTGGAGGAGGGTGGCTGCATGGCCGGCGCCGATCCGCGCCAGGTCTCCGAGCGCGCCAAGCAGCGCCAGCGCGCCGAGATGGGCACCCTGGGTTCCGGCAACCACTATCTGGAGGTGCAGCATGTGAGCGCCATCTACGACGCGCACATCGCCGGCGTCTACGGCCTGCGGCAGGGGGATGTGCTGGTGAGCATCCACTGTGGCTCGCGGGGGCTGGGCCATCAGATCGGCACCGAGTTTCTCAAGAGCATGGCCCTCGCCGCCGGCCAGTTCGGCCTGGCGCTCCCCGATCGGGAGCTCGCCTGCGCGCCCATCGACTCCGAGCTGGGCCAGCGCTATCTGGGGGCCATGCGCGCCGGCATCAACTGCGCGCTGGCCAACCGCCAGATCCTGACCCACCTGAGCCGTCAGGCCTTCAGGCGCCTGTTTCCCGAGGCCGATCTGAGCCTGCTCTACGATGTTTCCCACAATACCTGCAAGCGCGAGCATCACCTGATCGACGGCGAGCCGCGGGCGCTGTTCGTCCACCGCAAGGGGGCCACCCGCGCCCTGGGGCCGGGGCATGCCGACATTCCCGAGCCGCTGCGCGCCGCTGGCCAGCCGGTGCTCGTCGGCGGCTCCATGGGCAGCGCCTCCTATGTGCTGGCCGGCACCCGCGAGAGCGAGCGGCAGGCCTTTGCTTCCGCCTGCCACGGCGCCGGCCGGGCCATGAGCCGCCAGCAGGCGGCCCGCCGCTGGCAGGGGCGCGAACTGGTGGATGAATTGGCGGCGCGCGGCATCCTGATCCGCTCGCCGTCGCTGCGTGGCCTCGCCGAGGAGGCCCCCGGCGCCTACAAGGATGTGGGGGCCGTGGTCGATGCCGCCGAGCTGGCCGGCCTGGCGCGCAAGGTGGCGCGCCTGGAGCCGCTGGTGGTGATCAAGGGCTGACGGGCAACGCTGGCCCATGGGTGCGCCCGCCGATTACATCCTGTTTGGTGCCTTCGACCGCCACAACCTCGGCGATCTGCTGTTTCCCCATCTTCTGAGCCGCTGGCTGGCGCCGGCCCGCTGCTGCTGCGCCGGCCTGGTGGCGCGGGATCTGCGCCCCCAGGGCGGCCACAGGGTGAGGGCCATACGGGAGCTGGCGCGCGCCTGGGGGCCGCGACCGGCGCGGCTGATCGTGGCGGGCGGCGAGCTGCTGGACTGCCCGGCCTGGGAGGCGGCGCTGATGCTGCAGCCACCCGCGTGCGCCGCCGATCTCATCGCCCGGCTGGATGGCGATCCGCCGGCCCGTGACCGCTGGGCCGCCCACCAGTTGGGGGGCGGCGATCGCGCGCCCTACCTGCCATCGCCGTCGCTGTTTCAGCCGCCGGCCCGCCTGTTCTGTCAGGCGCTGGGGGGCGTCACGCTGGCCCGCCGTGATGGCGCCCTGGGTGCCGAGGTGCTGGCCAAGCTGGCCCAGGCCGACTGGCTGAGCGTGCGTGACGAGATCACCCGCCAGTGGCTGGCCGGGCAGGGGATGCCGGCGATCCTGGTGCCCGACAGCGCCGTGCTGATTGCCGAGCTGTGCGGCGACCTGCTCCACCGCCATGGCCGGCGGGGGGCGCCGGCCCGCCTGCGGCGCGAGCTGGCCCAGGGCTACCTGGCGCTGCAGTTCAGCGCCGACTTCGGTGACGATGCCACCCTGGATGTGCTGGCGGCCCAGCTGCGGCCGCTGCTGCGCTCCCGGGGGCTGGGGCTGGTGCTGTTTCGCGCCGGCGCGGCGCCCTGGCACGACGACCTGGCCGTCTACCGGCGGCTGATGGCCCGGCTGCCGGGGCTGCCGATGCGCCTCTTTCGCGGCCGGCATCTCTGGGCGCTGGCGGCGCTGCTGGCGGGGGCGCGGGCTTTTTGCGGCAGCAGCCTGCACGGGCGCATCCTTGCCACCGCCTTCGGTGTGCCCGGCCTCACGCTGGTGGCGGATCCGGAGCGCATGAGCAAGCAGCGCGCCTATCTGCAGACCTGGCATCTGGGCAGCGAGCGGCTGATCCCGCCCGCC